>JBDSDO010000069.1:0-31087 GCA_039920505.1 Terrimesophilobacter sp. | reverse complement strand
AGTGCGCCCCGCGCTGCGTTGTCGCGTCCGGTTCCCGGTATGCGGCTGCCGCTCCAATGAACGCGATCGGAAGCCGGGCACGTCCCGCGTGGAAGGCCTCGGTCGTCACCTGCAGCACAGCGGAGTTGGCAATCAGCACTGTCACACATCCGGCGTACAGCAGCACGGCCACGGCGACGCCGACACCGATGCTGATCGGGAAGAACACCAGCAGCGTTGCCGGGATGACGAGCGCCGTAGCCAGGAAGAACCACACGGATGCCCAGAGTCGTTCGCGATAGAGGGTTTCGGGCGCAGCGGTTGTCATGGTCCTATTCGATCAGACTTGACGCCCGTCCGGTTCCTCCGCCGTTCTGCACTACCCTCGACTCGTGGCAGAAACCGTTGAAGTGCTCATCGCCGGCGAGGCGATCCCCGAATATGCCCATCCGGGTGATGCCGGAGCGGACCTGTGCGCGGCTGAAGCAGTCGAACTGGCGCCCGGGCAGCGGGCCACCGTGGCCACCGGCGTGTCGATAGCGCTTCCGGACGGCTACGCCGGCCTCGTCGTTCCGCGCAGTGGTTTGGCGGCACGGCACGGCATCACCATCGTCAACAGTCCGGGGACGGTGGATGCGGGATATCGCGGGGAGATCCGGGTGACGCTGCTTAACACCGACAGCGCAATGACGTATTCTGTCGCAGTCGGTGATCGGATCGCCCAACTACTCGTCATGCCGGTCTCACGAGCGCGTTTCATCCCGGTGGAAGTACTGCCGGGAAGCCATCGCGGCACATCGGGGTTCGGCTCCACCGGTTATCGCGGGAATAGTTCAGGAGAACAGGTGTGATCGACACAAGCGGAAATCCCACGGATGCATCGGGTTTGTCGGCGGAGGAGTCGGCTGAACTCGAGCAGGTGAAGTCGGCCCCGGCTGACCGGGCCACTGCCGGGCCACTCGACGAGAGTGAAGCCAATCCGGCGCGCCCCTACGTTGATCTCGGGGGAGTGAAGATCCTGCCCAGGGAAGGGCTGCAGTTGCGCCTCGAGGTCGAAGAAGGCAGCAAGCGGGTTGTCGCCGTCGGGCTGGACTATGCGGCATCCACCCTGCAGGTGCAACCGTTCGCCGCACCGCGCTCGACCGGGTTGTGGCACGAGATCCGTCACCAGATCGCCGACCAGATCGCGAAGCAGGGCGGCACCACCAAGCTGACTGTCGGCCCGTTCGGCCCGGAATTGCTCGCGGAGATTCCTGCCGCCGGGCCGGGGCAACCCGGATCGACCCGGCTCGCCCGATTCGTCGGAGTTGACGGGCCGCGCTGGTTCTTGCGCGGTGTGATCGCCGGCGAGGGCGCCATCCACCCGGAGGCCGCAGAAAAGATCGAGGATTTGTTCCGCTCGGTGGTGGTGGTGCGAGGCGCCCAGCCGATGCCGCCGCGCGATTTGATTCCGTTGCGGATGCCGCAGGCCGCCACGGTGCAGCAGGATGCGCCATCCGGGACCAACGTCTAGACGATGAGCGACCCGGATCACAGCAGCAGCGCCGGTGACGACGGCTCGGTCGACGTTCCGACCGGTCCCGAGAACCCGGGCTTTCGTGAGAGCTTGGGCGTTGCGGCGCGTAAGGCCGGTATCGGACAGGTGACGCCGGGCGAGGTGCCGACGGCGGCGTCCCTGATGAAGGCAGTCGGCGGCGTTCGCGGTTTGGTCGAGGCACTCGTGCCCGGCCTCATCTTCTTGGTGGTCTATACGATCACCGGGGATGTCGCGCCGTCGGTGTTGATCCCGGTTGCTGTTGGGGCGCTCTTCGTTCTGGCGCGAGCGGTGGCCCGTACCGGCATGACCTCCGCGATTGCCGGTCTGATCGGCATCGCGATCTCCGCAGCCTTCGCGCTGATCACCGGGCGCGCCGCCGACAACTTCGTGCCCGGGCTGATCACGAATGTGGTGTCGCTGGTCGTGCTGTTGCTGTCGCTTGCGGTGCGGTGGCCGCTCATCGGTCTTATCGCGGGGCTGCTCACCAATGAGGGCACCGCGTGGCGGGCCGACCAGGGCAAACGCCGCGTTCTTACTGTCGCCACCTGGTTATGGGCCGGGCTTTTCGCGTTGCGGCTCGCGGTTCAGGTGCCGCTGTACTTCGCCAACCTTCCGGAGTGGCAGGCGGCGGCGAAGCTGATCATGGGCATCCCGCTCTACGCCGGGCTGCTGTGGGTGACCTGGCTGATGGTGCGCGCGGTGTACCGGCGCTCCGGAACCGCCGCAGTGTGAGCATCCGCCTTCGCCTGAACGGGCATCCTTCAGTGCTATATTTATCTTGATATCAAGATAAAAATGACGAAAATGTCAGCAAGGGAGACGGCGCAATGACGGCAGTCGACAGCTTCGGTTCGAGAGACACCCTCACAGTGGGATCGAAAACCTACGAAGTGTTCCGAATCGACAAGGTTCCCGGTTACGAGAAGTTGCCGTTCAGCCTCAAGGTGCTGCTGGAGAACCTGCTCCGCACCGAGGACGGCCACAATGTGACCAAGTCCCAGATCGAGGCCCTGAGCACCTGGGATCCACAGTCGGAGCCGAGCACTGAGATCCAGTACACGCCGGCCCGCGTGATCATGCAGGACTTCACCGGCGTGCCGTGCATCGTCGACCTCGCCACGATGCGCGAGGCCGTCATGGACCTCGGCGGCGACCCGGACAAGATCAACCCGCTTGCTCCCGCCGAACTCGTCATCGACCATTCGGTGATCGCCGACACCTTCGGCTCGGTCGACTCCTTCGGGCAGAACGTCGAGCTCGAGTACGACCGCAACAGTGAACGGTACAAATTCCTGCGTTGGGGCCAAGGCGTTTTCAACGACTTCAAGGTCGTCCCGCCGGGGACCGGCATCGTGCATCAGGTCAACATCGAGTACCTGGCACGGGTCACCATGGCCCGCGAGGTGGCAGGTGTCTTACAGGCGTATCCGGACACGCTCGTCGGCACAGACTCCCACACCACGATGGTCAACGGGCTTGGCGTGCTGGGCTGGGGCGTCGGCGGCATCGAGGCAGAAGCGGCCATGCTCGGCCAGTCGGTGTCAATTCTCATCCCAAAGGTCGTCGGCTTCAAGCTCACCGGCTCGATCCCGAGCGGAGTGACCGCGACGGATGTCGTGCTCACCATCACGCAGCTGTTGCGCAAGCACGGCGTCGTCGGCAAGTTCGTGGAGTTCTACGGAGACGGCGTCGCCCAGGTGCCGCTGCCCAACCGGGCCACGATCGGCAACATGAGCCCGGAGTACGGCTCAACAGCCGCGATCTTCCCGATCGACGACATCACGATCGACTACCTGCGGCTCACCGGTCGCAGCGAAGAGCAGATTGCGCTCGTCGAGGCCTACTCGAAGATGCAGACGCTGTGGCGCGATCCGGCCGACGAGCCGATCTTCAGCGAATACGTCGAACTCGACCTCGGCACCGTGGTTGCCTCGATCGCCGGCCCGAAGCGTCCGCAGGACCGCGTCGAGCTGACCCGGGCCAAGGAACAGTTCGAGATCGACCTCGAAAACTACGCCACCGTCGATCTGTCCAAGGTGGACGCGGCAGTGGAAGGCACCTTCCCCGCATCCGACCCGATCGGGCTCACCTCGCAGGACGAGGAGAGCGCCCATGAGTTCTCGCACTCCAGCGCCGACTCCAAGTTCGCGAGCCCGCGTCCGTCGAACCACTCCAACCCGGCCGAGGTCACCCTCCCCGACGGGGAGAAGTTCACGATCGACCACGGCATTGTCGGGTTGGCCGCCCTGACCTCGTGCACGAACACGTCGAATCCGTCGGTCATGATCGCCGCAGGGATTCTTGCCCGCAACGCGAGCAAGAAGGGCTTGAAGTCCAAGCCGTGGGTGAAGACCACACTGGCCCCGGGCTCCAAGGTGGTCACCGACTACTACGCGAAGGTCGGGCTGGACAAGTACCTCGAGGACCTCTGGTTCTACTTGGTCGGCTACGGCTGCACGACCTGCATCGGCAACTCCGGCGGATTGCTCGCCGAAGAGGTCTCGACTGCCGTGCACGAGAACGACCTCGCCATCACCGCGGTGCTCTCCGGCAACCGAAACTTCGAAGGCCGGATCAACCCGGACGTGAAGATGAACTACCTCGCGAGCCCGCCGTTGGTCGTCGCCTACGCACTGGCCGGATCGATGGACTTCAACTTCGACACCGATCCGCTCGGCAAGGACAGCGACGGCAACGACGTGTTCCTTCGGGAGATCTGGCCGGACTCCATGGAGGTGCAGCAGGTCGTCGACGAGGCGATCGACACCGAGATGTTCAAGCACCAGTACTCCTCCGTCTTCGACGGGGATGAGCATTGGAAGTCACTCGAGACTCCGACCGGAGCGATCTACGACTGGAACGAGAAGTCGACCTACATCCGCAAGCCTCCGTTTTTCGACGGCATGACAATGAAGCTCGATCCGGTGGAAAACATCGCCCGTGCCCGCGTGCTCGCCAAACTCGGAGAATCCGTCACGACCGACCAAATCAGTCCGGCCGGCAACATCAAGGCGAACAGCCCTGCGGGGATGTACCTGGATGCACACGGCATCGACCGCAAGCACTTCAACTCCTACGGGTCGAGGCGGGGCAACCACGAGGTCATGATTCGCGGAACGTTCGCGAACATCCGGCTGCGGAACCAACTGCTGGCCGAGGCCAACAACGGGGCGGGTGTGGAGGGCGGCTACACGCGCGACTTCACACAGAGCGATGCGCCGCAGTCGTTCATTTACGACGCGTCGCAGAACTACCAGGCCGCAGGCATCCCTCTCGTGGTCCTGGCCGGCAAGGAGTACGGCTCAGGGTCATCCCGCGACTGGGCTGCTAAAGGTACGGCGCTACTCGGCGTGCATGCGGTCATTGCGACCAGTTACGAACGCATCCACCGGTCGAACCTGATCGGCATGGGCGTCGCGCCGCTGCAGTATCTGGACGGTCAGAACACCGACACGCTGGGCCTCGATGGCACCGAGTACATCACGATCACCGGCCTCGACGCGCTCAATGACGGGCCGACGCCGGCGACTGTGCATGTGCTTGCCGAGCCGAGCGAGAACTCGCCGGCGGGAACGAAGCCGATCGAGTTCGACGTAGCCGTGCGCATCGACACCCCCGGTGAGGCGGATTACTACCGTCACGGCGGCATCCTGCAGTACGTGTTGCGGTCGCTCGCCGCGTAGCTCGCGCACCTGTTCCCATTCCGGCTAGTTGCGCCTTGCGTAACTGGCACAACTAGCCGGAACGGGTACAGAGCAGCACTACAGCCGGTAGACCAGCTCCAGCGCGCCGTTGTCGAACGAACTGGTGCGTAGCAGCTTCAGCGGGCCAGAAACCGATCCGATCGGCAGCAGTGGTTTCCCTGAGCCGAGCACGATCGGCATGATCGTGACCAGGAGTTCGTCGATGAGGCCGAGGTTTGCGAACTGCGCTGCGATGTTGCCGCCGCCGACAACCCACACGTTCTTGCCTTCGGCACTGAGCAACAGCTTCTTATGCAACTCTGAGAAGTCCTGGTCAGATTCGAAGGTGATGTTCCCGCCGGGAATGCGCGGAAGGTCACGGTGCGTCAACACCCAGGTGGGTCGGTCACCGTAATCCCAGCGGTGAGGATCCTGTCCGAGGATGAATTCATAGGTGGTCGCGCCCATCACGAGCGCGCCGACATCCGAAAGGAACGCGTCGTAGGAGTCGCGGAACGTGTCGAACCCGAACTGCAGCAACCAGTCGAGTTTGTCGTTGCCGTCGGCAATGAAACCGTCAATGGACGAGGCGACGTAGTACTGGGTCAATGGCATCCCGCCACACTACGTGGACAACCTGTCCAAGTAATAGTCTCCTGGGGTTCGTCAGGCCAGGCCACGGATCGGCGGATTGTGGAAGGTACTACCGAAGACGCGCTCCGAGGCGCCGACCCGGTCCAGGTAGGGAGTCGCACCGCCCATCTGGAACGGCCAGCCCGCACCAAGGATGAGGCAGAGGTCGATGTCTTCGGCGGCATGGACGACGTCGTCGTCCAACATCCGTTTGATCTCGTCGGCGAGGCCGTCCTCGATACGCAACCGCAACTCATCGCCGGTCATCGGCGTCTTGCCACCCTTGACGATCGCGAGCGCCTTCTTGTCGTAGCCCTTGACTTTACCCTTCGCGTCTCGATCGAAGATATGCCCATTTTCCGCGAGCTTGTGCAGATTCTCGCTCTGAAAAAACCGGTCCGGAAAGGCTGCGTGGTGGGTGTCCAGCACGTGAGCGCCTACGGTGAGGCCAACGAGTTCCAACAGTTCGAACGGCGTCATCGGCAGTCCGAACTGCTTGACGGATGCATCCACGACCTCGAAAGGCGTTCCGGTATCCACCGCGTGCATTGCCTCGCCCAGCAGCTTCGCAAGGATGCGATTGACTACGAAACCGGGAGTGTCCCGAGTGATGACGGCGTTCTTGTAAAGGCTCGCTGCCGTGACCATGGCGGTGCTCAGCGTCGCGTCATCGGTCGCCGACGCGCGAACCACCTCGACCAGCGGCATCACCGCCACCGGGTTGAAGAAGTGGAAGCCGACGAGGCGTTCCGGATGCTTCAACCGCGCGCCGATCTTCTCCACCGACAGTGACGACGTGTTGGTCGCGAGCACTGCGGTCTCGGACAGGTACTGCTCGACTTCCTCGAACACCGCCTGCTTGACGCCGAGCTCCTCGAACACCGCCTCGATTACCCAGTCGCAGTCCGCGAAGTCGGCCTTATTCGTCGTGCCGCTGACCAGGGCGTTCAAACGGTTTGACTCATCGGCTGAGATACGGCCCTTGGTGAGCAGCTTGCCGATCTCGTCCCTGATGTAGCCGAGACCCTTGTCGACGCGGGCCTGATCCAGGTCGGTGATCACCACGGGGACCTTCAGTCGACGTACGAACAGCAGAGCGAACTGGCTGGCCATCAGTCCCGCCCCGATGATGCCGACCTTGTTCACCGGTTTGGCAAGTTTCTTGTCGGGCGCACCGGACGGATGTTTCGCGCGCTTCTGCACGAGGTTGAACGCATAAATGCTGGCGTGCAACTGGTCGCCGGCAACCAGGTCAGCGAGCGCCTCGTTTTCCGCGGTGAATCCAGTCTGCTTGTCGGTGTTCTTCGCCGCTTTCAGCAAGTCGAGCGCCTTGTAGGGGGAGCGCGCCACGGTGCCGATCCGACTCTCCAGCATCTTCCGGGCAATCCCCACCGCAACGTCCCACTTGACGGCGCGCTCGATCTTGCCAGGCTCATTTTTGCGGGTGACCTTGATGGTCCCCGCCAGTACGCCGTCGGCCCACCGGATCGACTCCTCGAGGAAGCTGACCGGCGGGAACATCGCATCCGCGATGCCGAGCTCGAACGCCTCCGGACCCTTCAACATCCGGTTGTTCTTCAGCGGGTTCTCGATGATCACCTTCAGGGCGTTCTCGATTCCGATCAGGTTCGGCAGCAGCCATGCGCCGCCCCAACCGGGGATGAGTCCGAGGAACACCTCGGGGAAGGCGATCGCCGGCACCGAGCTGTCGATGGTGCGGTAGGTGGCGTTGAGTCCGATCTCCAGCCCCCCGCCCAGCGTGAGGCCGTTGATGAACACGAAGGAGGGAACGCCGAGTTCGGTCAGTTTGCCGAAGGTCTCATGGCCGAGCTGAGCCATCTGGCGGGCGAGCTCCCGGCTTGGCATCTCGCTTATCTTGCTGAGGTCCGCGCCGGCGGCAAAAATGTACGGTTTGCCGGTGATTGCTACCGCAGCGATCTCCCCACGCCCAGCGCGCGCGGCCAATTCGTCGAGCACCCCGGACATCTCAATGAGTGTTGCAGGCCCGAGTGTGTTCGGCCTGGTATGGTCGCGCCCGTTGTCGAGGGTGAGTAGTGCCATGATTTTGCCGCTGGGCATCGCTACATCGCGAACGTAGGAATGGGTAACGACCTCGTCGGTCGTCAGTGCGAGAAGTTCAGTGGTGTCCATGCCCATGATCACTTGCCTCCGTTGAAGCGCGGATTTTCCCAGATGACCGAACCGCCTTGGCCGAGTCCGACGCACATCGCGGTGAGGCCATAACGCACCTCCGGGTGTTCTTCGAACTGACGGGCGAGCTGGATCATCAGCCGTACCCCGGTGGAGGCCAGTGGATGCCCGACCGCGATCGCACCGCCCCACAGGTTCACCCGTGGGTCGTCGTCGTCGATGCCGAAGTGGTCGAGTAGTGACAGCACCTGCACGGCGAATGCTTCGTTCAGTTCGAACAGGCCGATCTCGTCGATGCCGAGTCCGGCCTTCCGAAGCGCCTTCTCGGTGGACGGCACCGGACCGATGCCAATGATTTCCGGTTCTACACCGGCGAAGGCGAAGCTCACCAGGCGCATTTTCACAGTCAGGCCAAGCTCGCGTGCCGTGCTCTCGCTTGCCATCAGGCTTGCAGTCGCTCCGTCGTTGAGTCCGGAGGAGTTGCCAGCCGTCACCCGCCCGTGCGGGCGGAACGGCGTCTTCAGTGTGGCGAGACCTTCCATAGTGGTGCCCGGTCGCGGCGCCTCATCGCGAGTGGCCAGTCCCCAGCCATTGGCGGTGCGGGTGGCCACCGGGATCAAGTCCGGCTGGATCTTCCCGTTCGCGTAGGCTTCCGCCAGCTTGCGTTGACTGTTCATCGCAAACCGGTCGGCGCGTTCCTTGGTCAGGTGGGGAAACCGGTCGTGAATCTTTTCGGCGGTCGAGCCCATGTTGAGCGCTTCCGCTCCCACGAGCTTTTCGGAGAGGAAGCGCGGGTTCGGATCGGCGCCAGAACCCATCGGGTGGTGGCCCATGTGCTCCACCCCGCCGGCGATCGCAAGGTCGTATGCTCCGAAGGCGATGGCTCCGGCGGTCGTCGTGACTGCCGTCATCGCGCCGGCACACATGCGATCCAAGGCATATCCGGGGACCGATTTCGGCAGCCCCGCCAGAATCGCGGCCGTCCGACCCAGGGTAAGACCCTGGTCTCCGGTTTGCGTGGTGGCGGCGATCGCGACGTCGTCGATGCGCTCCGGCGGGACGTGAGGATTGCGTTCCATCAGCCCGACGATCGCTTTCACGATGAGGTCGTCAGCCCTGGTCTGCCAATACATTCCCTTGTCGCCGGCCCGTCCGAATGGGGTGCGAACCCCATCAACGAACACTACTTCGGCCCTGGTTGCCACAATGCCTCCTGCTTAGTTAGGTCTGGATCGATACTAGGCTGGCGATTTTAGGCGGATGGAATCCTTTGACTCTTCCTACGAAGCAGCTTCCGGCGTCTGCTCGGTGATTTGGGCTACCTCCACAAAAGCATCGACAATTGTCTGTGCAGTAGCGTCAATTTGCCAGGCTCTGGCATTCAGTTCGGCGAGAGAGTTCCTCACCGATATGAGATCGAGGGTTTCCGGTGGCGTCCATGCGAGCCTGCGAAGCGTCTCGGGGGTGAGCAGATTTTCCACCGGGATGCTGCGCGCCTCCGTGATCGCCGAAAGGGCCGTTCGTGCAGCTTTCAGACGTTTGTCCGCCTCGGGGTTTCGCTCCGACCAGGTGCGGGCTGGCGGCATCCCGTCGCCGCGATGTCGCAGCATGGGCAGGTCGTCCGTGGCGCGTCCGGTTTCTATGGCTGTCCACCAACGGGTCAGTTCGGTACGACTGGCCCTCCCGGTGAACTCGCGTAACCGTGCCAGGTCGTGCCGCGACTCTGGCATCGCCTTGGCAGCTGCGAGAATCGCCGAATCCGGGACGAGCCGACCGGGGGCGATGTCGATTTGCCTGGCGTAGTTCTCGCGCGCATCCCACAACTCGCGTGCTACCGCAAGATTGCGTGCGGACCGCAGCGAGTGCAGCCCGGAGAGCCGCCGCCATCCGTCGGCGTGGAACGGCTTGGGCTCGTGCTGCAAGACAGCGACGAACTCCTGTTTGGCGATGTCGAGCTTGTCGGCGTCCTCGAGCAACTCGGCAACCTTGTCGCGCACATCGACGAGCAGTTCGACGTCGAGTGCGGCATAGACCAGCCAAGACTGGGGCAGCGGACGGGTCGACCAGTCCGCCGCCGAGTGCTCCTTGGCCAGGTGGACTCCCAGCAACGATTCAACGACTGTGCCCAATCCCACGCGTGGCAGACCTAGCAGCCTCGCACCCAACTCGGTGTCGAAGATGAGATCCGGATTGAGGCCCACCTCACGCAGGCACGGCAGATCCTGACTCGCGGCGTGGAGCACCCACTCGTCGGCGCCGATGGCGTCGTTCAGTTCGGCGAGGTCGCCGATGGCCGGCGGGTCGAACAGAAACGTTCCCGCGCCGCGCCGATACAACTGGATCAGATACGCGCGCTGCGAATAACGAAACCCGGAGGCTCGTTCGGTGTCGATGGCGATGGGGCCAGTCCCCGCGTCGATCGCCGCCACCGCGCGGAGGTACGCATCTCGGGTGTCGATGACTGACACGATGACGTGCGGGGCTTGTTCCCGCGGGGGCGATTGCTCGCCGGTGTCGCTGAGCTGTTCTGTTGATGGGGTGGAATCCGCAGGCGTGCTACTCACGTCCCACTCGTCGGGTTGACATCAAACTCACTCCTTCAACCGCCGGCGGAAGGCCGGCGAACATGCACAACAGGTCACCCCAGCTTTCCACATGTGCGCCAAGGCCGGCACGGGAAGCCGCATCGACGGCGATGGGCGTCCAGGATGCGCGCAATTCGATCTGAGATCCGTCGCCTTCCGACGCCAGTTCGCCATAGCAGGTAGACAAGATTCGTGTCGCGGTGCCGGAGGGTGCAGCGTAGCGAGCGCCACGCGCATCCAACGCGTCGGTGAGCCAGGACCAAGCGACATCGCTGAGGAACGGATCAAGGCCGATCTCGGGCTCCAACGGTGCCTGTGCGAAGCACACTACACGGAACTGGCCGCCCCAGGCTTCCGGTGCCGACGGGTCGAACAACAGTACGAACCGCCCGGTGCCGAGTTCGGAGTCGCTATCGTGACGGGCAGGAGTGACGTTGGCGGACAACGCGATGGCATGCGGCGCCAGCCCCAGCGGTGCCGTGATTTCGGTCACGACGAGCTCCGGCCGGGTCTGAGCGTTACGGATCGCGTCCAGAGCGTCGCCGAACGCGCTCGGCACCGGTGGTCCAGGAACTTTTTCGGGCACGAACAAAGACTAAAGTTTGACCGTGGCAGATTCCCGCAGGCACGCCGTTGCGTGCTCCCTGCGCGGTGCCGCAGCACTCGCGGGGGTTCTGGCGGCATCGGCCGCGTTCGCTATCGGATTCGTCACCTTCCACTTCGCCAAGACCGTCGTCACAGTGCCGCGGGAACGGCCTGACGACGTACAGGTGCTGGCGTTCGACGGGGACACGATTACCTTGAGCGCGACGCCGGACTCCGTCCTCGACGGCCGGTACGGCTTCTGGTTCGCCGGCTCGACGGGGCACGCGAGGCTCGGGGAGGTCGATCGGCGCACCGACGGGACCGTGACTAGGCACGTGGCCGCCGTGGATGCCGGCGACCTGTCGCAGGCGCGCCGAGGCCGGATGGGCGGCTGGTACTACCAACGGCCTGACGATCTCGAGCTGCCGTTCGAGGACGTGGTGGTGCCCACACCGGTGGGCGACGCGCCCGCCTGGCTGTTCCCGGCGACGGGTGACGGACGGCGGTGGGTTATTCAGGTGCACGGGCGCGCGGTCACGCGCCACGAAGCACTGCGTGCCGTCCCCGTCTTTCATGCCGTCGGATACACGTCGTTGCTGATTTCGTACCGGAACGACGGTGTCGCCCCGTCGAGCGTCGACGCGCGTTACGCGCTGGGCGACACGGAATGGGAGGACGTTGCGGCGGCGGTCGAGTTCGCGCGGGAACGCGGTGCACGAGAGGTGGTGATCATGGGGTGGTCGATGGGCGGCGCCATCGCCCTGCAGACGGTGACTCGTTTGACTCCTGATCTGATCCGAGGCGTCGTGCTCGATTCACCGGTGATCGACTGGGTCGATGCATTGGACTACCAAGCTGCACAGCTGAAGCTGCCGCGGCTGGTTACGCGCGGTGTCTACCGGATGATCGGGAGCGTGTGGGGGAGCCGACTCACCGGTCAGGCGCAGCCGATCAACCTGGACCGGCTCGACTTCGTGCGCCGTGCGACCGAGCTTTCCCTGCCGATCCTGCTCATGCACAGCGACGACGACGGATACATTTCCTCGGTGCCGTCCCGCGCACTTGCGTCGGCGCGGCCGGACATTGTGACCTTCGAAGCCTTCCACGACGCCCGCCACACCAAACTGTGGAACTACGACCAGGAGCGCTGGAACACTGCCATCAGGCAGTGGCTGGTCGCCCTGGAAACATCCACCGTGCGTACAGCGCATCCGACTCATCAACGAGAAGCTGCGCCAGACTGAGCATGCAGTCCTCGACGGCACCGGAAAGCATAGGGAGCCGCAGTTCGCCCAGGGTCGGGCTGGTGGTCAGACACAGTTCGTCAACCAGGTTGGCCGTCACAAGGTGCGCCGCGAGTGTCGGGCCACCCTCGCACACGATGTTGGAAAGTCCGCGGGCCCGCAGCGCCGCCAGTATCTGTTCAACGGGTACGACTCCCGATTCCGAAACGATCGGGATGACGTCGACGGCGGACGGCACCTCCGAGCGAACTCGTCGGGCGACAGCACCCGGGCAGATCACGAGGAGCCTGCCGCTGGCGATATCGGCGGGGATCCGGTGCCCGGTGAGATTGCCACTGCCGGTGATCACCGCCAGAGGGGTGGTGCGGGGTAGCAGATATCCCTCCGCGCGCACACTGGATGCTCCCACCAGTACCACGTCGCTGAGCCTGCGAATCACGCCGAGCACGGCGCGGTCGGTGCGGCTCGACAGCGGGTCGGAAGTGCCATCCGTACCGGCCGCGTTCCCGGTGATGCTGGTCACGAAGTTCAGCCGCAACCATTCTCGATGCGGCGTCGAATACAGCGAAGCCAGCCTGTCTCTCGCGTCGGCTTCTTTCAGGTCCACAGTCTCGGGTACGCGGTCGCCGGTCGCCACCGGATAGACCCGAGTCAGGCTCACGCCGCGATTTTCGTGCGGACCTGACGTTTCGTGCGGCCGAGCAGCGCCATCATGCCCCGGATGCGCAGGGGGCTCACCGCTTCGGTCAGTCCGATAGTGAGTGGGTAATCTTCCGGCACGGCGAGCACCTGCTCCACCGTGAGGCCGGCGAGGCCTTGGGTCAGGATGGAGGCGAAGCCGCGGGTCGTCGGGGCTTCTTTCGGTGCGGTGGCGTAGAGGTGGACGATGTTCGCGTCGTCCACCTCTACGAACAGATACACCGGAGACTGACATTCCTCGACTCGTTCGAACAAGTCCGGGTGGTTGCGGTAACGTTCCGGCAACTCCGGCAGTTCGTTGGCGAACTCGAGCAGCATCACGAGTCGATCGTGGAGTCCGAGGGCGAGAAAGTCGTCCCGGATTTCCACGAGGGTGTCAGGAAGATACTGGTCAGTCATTGTGACGATTATCTCACTGCGGGGATTGCACCCGGCTCGGTGCCGCGCACGATCGGGACTCGCACCGCGCTGCCCCACTCGGTCCAGGAACCGTCATAGTTGCGCACGCCCTTGAAGCCGAGCAGGTAGGTCAGGGCGAACCAGGTGTGGCTGGACCGCTCACCGATCCGACAATAGGCGATCACGGTGTCGCCGTCTTTCAGTCCGGCACCATCCTGGTAGATGGACTTCAGTTCGCTCAGCGGTTTGAAGGTTCCGTCGGGGGCGACGGCCTTGCCCCACGGCACGTTGTGGGCCGTCGGGATGTGGCCGCCGCGCAGTGCCGACTCTTCCGGGTATCCCGGTCCGGTGGTCCGGTCGCCGACAAATTCTTCCGGGGACCGCACGTCGACAAGAGGATTTCCTAAATGGGCCAGTACATCGTCCTTGTACGCGCGTATCGGAGCGTCGTTGCGCTCCACGACGGGGTAGTCGACGGGCGTCACGGTGGGCTCGTCGGTCGTATAGGCCCGACCGTCGGCCTCCCACTTGGCCCGTCCACCGTCGAGCAGGCGCACGTCTTCGTGGCCGAACAGGGTGAACACCCACAGCGCGTATGCCGCCCACCAGTTGGTCTTGTCGCCGTAGATGACCACTGTGGTGTTGCGGGAGATGCCCTTGGACCCGAGTAGCTTCGCGAACGATGCGCCGTCGATGTAGTCGCGTTCCACCGGGTCGTTGAGGTCGGTGTGCCAGTCGATCTTCACGGCGCCGGGGATGTGGCCGGTCTCGTAGAGCAAGACGTCTTCGTCGGATTCGACGACGACCAGGCCGTCAGTGCCGAGGTGTTTCTCCAGCCAGTCGCCTGTGACCAGGCGCTCGGGATGCGCGAATTCGGCAAACTTGGTGGACGGATCGACCTCAACGGTCATAGTCATTACCTCCTGTTGTCGCCACTTACGGCGAACTCAAATGGGATGCGCGGGTTAGGCTTTATCAGTCCCGCTCTGTTACGAACTTAGCTACCGGCCCGTCGCAAAGACAGCGTCGTGTAAAGGTTCGACACAGTAGACAACAGCATCTTTGGACGATAAATGCCCGATACCGCCATCTCAGAACCCAACGCGAGGTCTCACGAATTGACCGCCGAACATCCCCGGTCGATCGGCAGTCTGCTCGAGCGCAAGCCGAAACTCTCCGGAGTCGAAATGGTGGCGCACCTTGTGCCGCCGCGACAGTTCGAGCACGCCACCTTCGAGTCGTACCGTCCTGACGAGGACTATCCCTCGCAGGCCGAGGCGGTGGAGTCGATGAAGGCGTTCGCCGCCGCAGTTAAGCCCGAACGAGGCTGGTTCTTCCGCAAACAAGCGCCCCAAACCCTGCCGGGTATTTACCTTGATGGTGGCTTCGGCGTGGGCAAGACCCATCTGCTTGCCGCACTGTGGCATGTGGCGACAGGACGCAAGTACTTCGGGACGTTTATCGAGTACACCGCGCTGGTTGGCGCGCTCGGATACCGCACTGCGGTGAAGCTGCTGACCGGCGCTGCGCTGCTCTGCATCGACGAGTTCGAACTCGACGACCCCGGCGACACCCGGCTGATGTCGCGGCTGCTGTCCGAATTGGTCGCTTCCGGCACCCGCATCGCGGCGACCTCCAATACCCCGCCCAATGCGCTCGGCGAGGGACGCTTCGCCGCGCAGGACTTCCTTCGAGAAATCGATGCATTGTCTGCGCAATTCCAGACCGTCAAAATCGACGGCGTCGACTACCGAAGGCGTGCCATCGAAGGGCACACGGTGTCGCTGGCCCCCGAGGAGTTCGATGCGGCGGTCGCCGGGGTGTCCGGCACCGTCACGGTGGACAGTTTCGACGACATCCTGAAGCACTTGTCCAGCGTGCATCCGTCACGATATGTGAAGCTGGTCGACGGGCTCGACGCGATCGGCATCCGCGACGTGCACACCCTCAAGAGTCAGACGGATGCGCTGCGCCTGGTGGCCTTCGTCGATCGGCTGTACGACGCGCAGATTCACGTGTTCGCGCAGGGGAAGCCACTGGACTGCGTTTTCGCCGACGACATGCTGGCTGGCGGCTACCGCAAGAAATACCTGCGCGCCACCTCTCGGATGATCTCGCTCACCACCGACAACATCGACTAGTCCCGCCGGACTGCCGCGAAACACAATAGTTACGCACGGCCCGCAGCCGTAACACGCTCGAAACGACACGCGGCGAACCCCGAAACCTGAGTGCGTGAAGCTGTCCTTCATCTAGAACGAGCCGAAGGAGGGCCCTAGCCATGGACGTTTCCGATACCATCACGAGCAACCTGAACTCGCTGTGGCTACTGATTGCCGCGGCCTTGGTACTGCTGATGACCCCGGGGCTCGCCTTTTTCTACGGCGGCATGGTGCGTGCCAAAAGTGTCATCAGCATGATGATGATGAGTTTCGGCTCGATGGCGCTCGTCGGGGTGCTCTGGGTGCTCTACGGCTATGGCCTGGTGTTCGGCAAACCGCTCGTGCCGGGTTTTCTCGGCAATCCGAGCGGACTGTTCGGCCTGGAGTCGCTTGTCGGGGTCGGTGATGACGGTACCGCGCACCCGGACTTGACGGGCCTCGCGTTCGCCGGTTTCCAGGCCACGTTCGCCATCATCACCGTCGCATTGATTTCCGGTGCGATCGCGGGTCGGGCGAAGTTCGGCGCGTGGATGGTGTTCACCGGGGTGTGGGTCACCATCGTCTACTTCCCGGTGGCGTACTGGGTGTTCAACCTGGCGGACGGATGGGCCGTCTCGGCACTGCACGTCAACGACTTTGCCGGCGGGACCGCTGTGCACATCAACGCCGGAGCCGCCGGCCTCGCACTCGCGCTGGTGCTGGGCAAGCGAGACGGATTCTGCAAGGGACTCGGGAAGCCGCACAACGTGCCACTGACGATGCTCGGCGCCGCGCTGCTCTGGTTCGGCTGGTTCGGCTTCAACGCCGGCTCGGAGGCTGCGGTAGACGGCATCGCTGCTCTGGCCTGGATCAACACCCTCGCCGCCCCGGCCGCCGGCATTCTGGGTTGGCTGCTTGTGGAAAAGCTGCGCGACGGCAAACCGACGTCGATCGGGGCGGCATCCGGCGCCGTCGCCGGGCTGGTCGCAATCACCCCGGCCTGCAACATCCTCACTCCGGGCTGGGCGATCGTGTTGGGAGTGCTCACCGGTGCGGTGTGCGCCCTCGCGATTGAGCTGAAGTACAAGCTCGGCTTCGATGACTCACTGGACGTCGTGGGCATCCACTTGGTCGGCGGACTGATCGGAACTCTGTACGTGGGCGTTTTCGGGATGGGAATCGGCCTCGTCGACACGGGAAGTCTCTCGCAACTGTGGGTGCAGGCCGTTGCGGCGCTCTCGATCGCGGCGTACTCGTTCGTGCTCGCTTATGGGATCGGGCTAGCCATCGAGAAGACCATCGGCTTCCGGGTCACGACCGAAGACGAGGCCGCCGGTGTGGACTCGCTCGTGCACGGCGAAGCAGGCTACGCGCTCGTCGGTTGAGCGCAGCGCCGCCCCGTCAGCGCCGCCCCCGTCACGTCCACGAATACAGTAGTTGCTGGCCCATACAGTAGTTGCTGGAAAGGACGGGTTCGTTATGGCAGTGCTTCTGGCAACGGTGCTCTCGCTGGCGACCATCCCGGGTCTCGCGCTGTTCTACGGCAGAGTGGTTGGCGCACCGGTTCGCATCGCCGCACTGTCGCTGTCTGGCTTGGTTGTCGCCGCAGTGGTTTGGGTCGCATACGGGCGTGGTGTGGTCTTCAACGTGCCGCTGGTGGATGGTCTGGTCGGCAACCCGGTTGGCCGCAGCGAGCCATCGTTCGGGTTGGACTTCTTCGTTACTTCCGCGTTCGGGGTGGCTTCGGCGTTCGTCGCGGTCTCCGTGGTGGCTTCTGCGGTCGCCGGGCGGATGCGGATTCGCCGTTGGCTTCTCTTCGCCGCTCTGTGGATCAGTGTGGTATTCCTTCCCGTCTCTTATTGGATTCTCAACGAGGACGACGGCTGGGCCGCCGGCATGCTGGTCGCCGATCTCGGTGGAGGGGCGTTCGTGCACATCGTCGCCGGTGCCGCAGCACTGGCGCTGCTCGTCGTGCTCGGCAGGCGACGGCCCGGCGTCCGGCAATCGGGCGTCCAGCATCCCCACCATCTTTGGGCTGGTGCGTCCGTAGTGGGGGCACTGCTGCTCTGGCTGGGGTGGTTGGGGCTCAATGTCGCGGCGGAAGGCGTCGTCGACGACGTGACCGGTCTTATAGTGCTCAACACGCTGGTCGCTCCTCTCGCCGGAGTCATCGGCTGGGTTCTCGCCGAAGCGCTCTCCACCGGCCGGATCGCGCGGTCCGCGCCGGCCGAAGGGCTCGTGGCGGGACTGGTGGCGATTGCGCCGGCGTGCGGAAGCTTCGCGCCCGGTTGGGCGGCCGCGCTCGGTTTGTCGTCGGGCGCCTTGTGCGCGTTCACGGTGCTCGCCGGCCGTCGTCGCGGCCATGCGGTCCGTTTTGTCGTCCCGGGCATCCATCTGGTCGCCGCGACGGTGGGGATGCTCTCGATCGGTGTGTTCGGGGATACTGTCGGGTTCATCTACAACGGCAATCCGGCGCAGTCCATCGCCCAGGTCGGCGTCGTCGTCACCGTCGCGACTTACTCGTTTGCGGTAACCGCACTCCTCGGATGGCTGCTTGTTGGCCGGGTTCGGTCGCCGCGGCCGATTGAGGGCGCAGTTGTGGTGGCACTGCGAGACGCGGAGCGAGTCGCAAGCGGACCCTCGGGGAAGAAATCAGCCGGCCCGATGTGACCAGTTTGCGAGGACGCCGCCGCCGACTCGTCCCTCGACGACGCACTCGAACCTGCACTCGGGTGCGATGCGAGGTTTGCCCTAATAGTGTTCGAGCAGCTGCCCAAAGCCGACGATTTGGTCGGTGATGCCGTTCGATCGAAGAGCGTGCCACATTGTCACGGCATTGATCGCGAGCACCGGCTTCCCGAGCCAACGCTCGCCCTCGGCCGCGACCCTCAACATGGAGAGATTCGTGCCCACCTGTACGATTGCGTCAATGTCATCGCCGTCGATTTCTTTCAGTTCGTTGATGAGACGGTCTTCTTGCACCTCCGCGATCGCCGTCGCAGAGGCACACTTGAGTCCCTTCAGCCGCACCACCTCGAGCCCGGATTCGGAGAAGAAGATTTCGACTTGCTCATCCGCAACAGGTTGGTAAGGCGTGATCACGGCGATTCGTTTGATGCCCAGAAGCTCCGCGGCTCGGTGGCAAGCATCCGCACCGGTCGACACCTCAAGACCGCACAGATCTTTGATTCGTTCGGTGAATGCCTCGTTACCGGCTTTGCCACCCCAGAAAGTTTCCGCGGACATCCCCATCACCATGTGGTCCGGTTTGCACGTCATCACTTGTTTGACGGCGTCGCTCGTGGACGCCCTGATCTGGCTGATCAGATGCTCAAACGCATCGTTGTCACCGGCGCCCCCATCCGCTAGATAGATTCTGCCGAAGTGGCACGTGACACCGGGTACCTTCATGGCGGCGTAGTCGTGCTCGACCACCGTATTGGTTGACGGCATGATGACCGCGAACTTCCGTCGATATCCAACTGAGTCAGTAATGGTGTCTTCCTTCCATTGTTTTAACGTGGTCAGGCAGGTTCAATGTTGATCTCGGGCGCTTTCTTCGATCCAGCGCACAATCTTCTCTGGCGTCACCGGGACCTCGTCGATGGCGATACCGAAGGGCGAAAGAGCATCTTCAATCGCTGAAACGACGGCTGCCGGGGCCACCATCCGGCCGCCTTCACCGACACCTTTGACGCCGTGGTAGGTGAACGGTGATGGCGTTTCTAAGTGCTCCACGCGAATATTGGGCATGTCCATGAACGTCGGGATCAGATAGCTTCGAAAATCCCGCTCAATAAGGGTGCCGTCATCTCGATAGCGAAGTTCTTCGGTGAGGGCGGTGCCGATTCCCTGGCAGATCCCGCCGATGAGTTGACCGCGCACGCCGTCGGGATTCATGATCGTGCCGCAATCATGAACGACGGCATAGTCGAGGAAGGTCACCTCTCCAGTTTCAACGTCAACCTCGACAACCGGTAGGTGTACCGCGTGCCCGATGATCGGTGCGAATATCCCCCAATCCGAACCGTTCGGAAGAGTCGACATCGGGTGATCGAATGTGTACGTGGATTCGATCCCGCTTCGAGAACCTCCCGGCAACAGCGACGACAACGAATGGGCGACGTGGGCGATGTCGTGCAGCGACGCTCGCGCGCTCGGCGCGCCGCGCACCGTGTAACCGACCTGTTCCTTATCCCACACAAGATCGTCCGGTGAGGCTTCGAGCATGTTGGCGGCAATCGGGCGCATCATCTCAATGATTTCGTGGATTGCACCGGCCACGGCCCCAGAGAGCATCACGGTCATGCGACTGGCGACAGGCCCCATCCCGGGACCGGATACCGCGGTGTCCAGATGGCTGACAGACACATCTTCCGGATCGATACCGAGTTCTTCTCCGACAACGGTCGCCGCCACGGTTTCGATCGGCGTTCCGAGCGACGGTGAGTGCAGTGCCACGCGAACCTTGCCGTGACCGTCGACACGGCAGGTTGCCGTTTCCGCTGCGGTGGTCACGCGACCGTGGTGTTGGTCGAACATGAGCCAGAGCGCGCTACCGGCTTGCACGCTTCGTTCCTGACAGGTGGCCAAACCGATGCCGACAGCACGACCCTCACGTCGTGCGTCGCTTTGGTACCGACGCCAGCGATCGAGGTCAGACAATTTCAGCGCCTTGTCCAAGGCCGCAGGATAATCACCCGAATCGTACAGGTTGCCGGTCGGGGTGGTGTAGGGGAACTGTTCTGGTTGGAGGAGGTTTCGTCGGCGGATCTCTTCCGGCGTGAGGCCGAGTTGGCGTGCCGCAGCGTCCGTCATGCGTTCCAGAAGGAAATTGAGCGAGGCTCCGCCAAACCCGCGGAAGGCAGCTTGTGGCGGCTTCGTCGTCAGCACCGCGGTGAAGTCGACTCCAACAGCCTCAATGCCATAGGGACCCACCGCTTGCGCCAGTGGCTCCGAATTGTTCACCGATCCGAGAACAAAGGCAGAGCCATAGTCTTCGACGACATCGAAGCGTAACGCGAGCATTTTTCCATCTTTGTCAAGCGCGAGCTCGGCGTCGTAGGTTCGATCTTCGCCGTGGTTAGCCCCGGCCTCAAGATGCTCCACCCGGTCTTCGACGAATCGAACCGGCCGTCCGGTCTCGCGCGACAACAGTGCGCAGACGACCATCGCACGTGGCTGCCAGAATTTACCGCCGAAGGCCCCACCGATGTCGCAAGGGATTCCACGGATTCGGTGCGAAGGGACCCTCAGCGTGGGGCCGAGAGTCCACAACAAGACGTTGCTCTGGTGGTTACTCCAGAAGGTGACCTCATCGGTGCCGGGCTCCCATTGGGCCACGCAACCGAACGTATCCAGCGGCGCGCCGGTCTGTCGGCCCCACGTGAGCTTACGTCGCACTATCGTCTCTGCACGTTCGAAGCAACCAGCTACATCGCCGAAGTCATAGTGGCGATGCATGATGACGTTTCCCGCCACACCGTCGTACACGAGGGCGGTATCCGCCGCCAGCGCCTGGGTGGCATTGACAATCGGCGACAGCGGCTCGTATTGCACGCGTACGCGTTCGGCAGCATCCTCGGCCAGCGCGCGTGAGGTCGCTGCCACGGCCGCAACGGCTTCGCCTCGGTGCCGAACTTTGTCGTGTGCCAGGGCGGGCAGCGGCACGTCAAGCGGCGGGTCGTGCAACGCGGCGAGGGTGAAGATCGGTTCTGTTCTGGCGAGAACATCGGCGCCGGTGATCACCGCGTGAACACCCGGCAAGGCGAGCGCCTCCGACGTATCGATTGCCGTGATCGTCGCGTGCGCGTACGGGCTTCGCACCATCGCAACGTGCAGCATCCCCGGCAACTGGATGTCCGAGACAAACTTCCCCCGGCCGCGAACATGACGGGCCGATTCGGTAGTGGCTCTTTTCTGGCCGACAAACCGTGCGTCGGGTTTGCCACTCATGACTGCTCGTCCGCATGCTGCCTCGCCGCAAGTTGCACTGCCTCGACGATTTGTTGGTAGCCGGTACAGCGGCACAGGTTGCCGTGCATCCAGTCCCGGATCATCTCTTCGTCGGGATCAGGATGTTCCTCCAGCAACGCTCGCGCTGTCAGGAGCATTCCGGATGTGCAAAAGCCACATTGCAGTGCGTGCGCTTGGCGGAATGCGGTTTGTATCGTCGACAACTCACTCGCGTTGGGGGCGACCCCTTCGATCGTGTCGATTTCCTCGCCGTCGGCCTGTACCGCCAGGTACAGGCACGCACGGACTGGACGCTTCCGCACGATCACCGTGCACGCTCCACACACCCCGTGCTCGCAGCCCAGTCGCGTCCCGGTCAGCCCGTTCTCCTCGCGCAGATAGTCCGCCAACGAGGTGCGGTCGTCCACAATCGACGTCGTGGACTTGCCGTTGATCACAACGTGTATTTCTTTCATCTGATCTCCACTCGCACTGTGTTCTCGGCGGCACGCCGCGCAAGGACCGGGATCACGCGTCGACGGTACTCCGACGTCGCATGCTCATCGTCGAATGGCGCGGCCAGCTCGGATGCCTGCTCTGCCGCATCCGCGGGATCCGTCGCGTTGATGAGGATCGGGGCCTGCGCCACTCCGAACAGCGCCACCCTGATGGCCTCGGTGTCGGTGCGCGTGGCCGCAGCACCGGCGACCGGCCACGTGATGTGGGTACGCCGAACGAGCTGAAGGTCGTGTTCTTTCCGGGAGGTTGCGGAGAATTCAAAGCTGAGAACGAGTTCGCCATGATCCAGTGCTGTCTGCCCGTGTCCGATGAAGAACTCGTGCGCTTTAATCCGGCGCCGGGACGACACGATGGTGGCGTCGAGTGCAATCAGCGCCGCCGGCAATTGCGACGTGCGATCGGCCCACCCCGCACTCCCGCCAAGCGTCGCGCGGCTGCGAATGCCGGGTGCCCCCACCGTTGACAACGTTAACGCGAGCAACGGTAGGTGAACTCGAATCAACTCGGAGCGTTCCAAGTCCCACATGGGCTCGGCCGCTCCCACGGTTACCGTGCCGCCGCTGAGGGAAATGCCGCGCAAGTCGTCCAGTTGTGAAATATCAACCAACAGGTCCGCTCGCCGTTCCCGCAGCGCCAGCGCCGGCATCAAGCTTTGCCCGCCAGCCAGGGCAGCCGATGCCGGGTTGCTGTTGAGCAGGTCGACGGCTTCCGCGACGCTGTCGGGGCGCAGATAGGAAAACGCATGAGGTTTCATGGACGACCGTCACCGTCGGTTCGTACCGTGTCGAAGCCGACTACACGCAACTTCGATTGACGCTGCACAGAGGTACCTCACGCTGTCCGTAGGTGTTGCCACTTGACTTCAGATCGTATACAACTATGCCGGATTCTCCAGTGTCGAGCGTCCGGCCGGTTGGTTGTGAACAGAGTACACGCAGCAGTGCTTGTTGTCGCCGACGTGCCGGCCACTTCTCCACGATGCGCCCGGTTCACCAGGGGAGCCACCGAGTCAAACTAAGCAGTGGTCGAGAAATTCGGGAAGTCAGAAGCTGAGTCGCCGAAGAATAACTCGGAGTCCCCTGAACTTCTGTGCATCACGCGCACCAGCGTGATCAACGGGATCGAAGGCGAATCTCAGCCATTTCGCGCCACGCTATTGACCCCCGGTCAATGCTCTGATTGTATACCGTCATGACAGTCACAGTTGACTCCGCGACGACGCACTTAGTTGGCACGTCAGAACGCAAACACAACGGAGAACTATTCCTTCGCGGCGAGATGACGTACATCGACGACATACGCATCCCGGGGATGCACTTCGCGGGGATCTTGCGAAGTCCGCACCCGCACGCTCGGATTATTTCGGTTGACTTGACCCGAGCCCGCCGCGCTGAGGGCGTCGAGTTTGCCCTGTCGGGAGCCGAGGCCGCGGAACACACGGACCCGATCCCGCATTTCATCACGCCCACGGCCTTTGGCGGTAAGACGACGGATGTCCGCTGTCTAGCCCTGGGAAAAGTTGTCTACGTTGGCGAGCCCGTCGCTGCAGTGGTGGCTGATTCACGACAAAATGCCGAAGCTGCTCTTGAGCTGATCGATGTCGAATACGAAATTCTGCCCTTCGTGCTCGACGGCGATGAAGCCTTGGCCGACGACGCCCCCCGGCTTTACGATGAGTGGGACGACAACGTGGTGATCACGATCCCGTTCGCCGGCGGTGACACCGAGGCAGCCTTCGCTGAAGCCGAGCACGTGATTGAGGACGAACTGCGGATCCAACGCTATTCCACTCAACCCATCGAGCCTCGGGGCTATGTCGCCGTGTGGGACCACAATGTGCGTCGTTACACCTTCTATGGAGCGTCACAGAACCCACATCCACTGCGGTGGGTGCTCTCGCGTGCCCTTCGAGTCAGAGAATCACAAGTGCGGGTGATTGCGCCCACGGTCGGAGGCGCATTCGGCCTCAAGATGCACGGCCATCCGGAAGAGTCGTTGGTCTGTCTGCTCAGTCGACTTTCGGGCAAACCTGTGAAATGGATCGAAGACCGCAGCGAAACGCTGCTCATCGGCGCCCGTGAGCAGATGCATCGCTTCAAGGTCGGGTTCAGTTCCGACGGTACGATCTCCGCCTTGAAAGATCACTTCGTCGCGAACGTCGGTGCCTTGGGAGCGCCTCCCGGTTGGGGAATGGCGTTTCTCACCGGCATGTCAATGCCGACCGGTTACAAGATCACCAACACCGATGTTGTGGCCACAGTGGTCGCAACGAATAAGAGTCCCTGGAACGCTGCCCGCGGCTACGGCAAAGAAGCGACCAATCTCGTGATGGAGCGGATCATCGACATCGTAGCGCGCAGCCTCGATATGGACCCACTCGAGGTGCGTCGACGGAACCTCATCCAGTCTCACGAGTTCCCCTATAAGACCAACGGCGGGCTGAACATCGATTCCGGTGATTATCACGCCGCTATCGATAAGGCAGTTGAGATGATCGGGCTCGACCAAGTGCGAGCCGAACAGCTGCGACTCCTGCAGGAAGGCCGTTACCTCGGAGTGGGATTCGCGTTCGAACTCACTCCGGAATCCGGTGACATTCCTGGGACACTCGTTGGCGGATTCGACACGTCCACCGTCAAGATGAGCCCATCGGGGGAGGTGACGGTTCTCACGGGAGTGACCACACCGGGTGGCGGAAATGACACGTCGATCCTGCAGATTGTTGTGGACGAGCTCGGTGTCACGATGGCCGACGCTTCGATCCACCAGGGCGACACCGACACGTCGCCGTATGGATTCGGAAACTACAGCGGCCGCAGCATGGTCACCGGTGGCAACGCCGCATACCTCGCGGCGTGCGACATCCGGGTGAAGCTAATCGAAGTCGCGTCACGGATGCTTGAGACGGACAACACCGACATAGAACTTGGCGGCGGATTCGCCAGAAGCAAGCGGGATCCGTCACGATCCGTGCCGGTGTCCGATGTCGCCTACACCATTTACACGCTCGCCTTCGCAACGGCGACCGGCGTTGAGCCGCCGCTGGAATCAACCCGAACGTATCAACCGGGGAACATCCAGCAGTTGCCCGATGAGAACGGCAAGATCAACATCTATCCGACCTATTCCAACGCCGTCCACGTCGCGGTTGTTGAGGTGGACGTCGAAACCGGGAGCGTCGACCTGCAGAGGTATGGCGTCGTCCACGACTGCGGGACTGTCATCAATCCACGTTTCGTAGAAGGTCAGATGGAGGGTGCGGTTGTCATGGGGGTCGGTGCCGCGCTCATGGAACAGTCGATTCATGACCCTGACACCGGGGCGCTGTTGACCGACAGCTTCAAGTCGTATTTGATGCCGCGAGCCAGTGACGTTCCGATGATCGAGATGCGGCATCAGGTGACACCGAGCCCCTTCACCGCCCTAGGCCTCAAAGGTGCCGGAGAAGCGGGAATCGGCGGGGCACAAGCCGCGATATCAAACGCGGTGCACAACGCTCTCGCCCCGTTGGATGTGACGATCCGGAAGATGCCGCTCAACCCCGGCAACGTGCTGCACGCGATCAAGTACCGCGCAAAGGAGCTGAAGAAATGATTCTGGACCGGTTCGAATACTTATGTCCGTCGAACGTGGACGAGGCAGTGTCGGCAATCACCACCGATGATGAACTGGCGATCATCAGCGGGGGAACCTGGGTTGTTCCGCAGATGGGCCATCACGTGCGTCGACCGAAAATCGTCGTGGATCTTCGCGCGGCCGGACTTTCCGGAGTGGCTGACAAACAGGACACCATCTCGATCGGTTCCACGACGACGTACTCGCACCTGATCGCCGCCGGCAACACACCCGAGCTTCTGAGAACGATGGCGTTGGGAGTCACCGGAGGCGTTCAGATCCGCAACAAGGGCACGATTGGCGGGTCGGCCTGTTACGCCAATCCCGCATCGGACGTGCCGGGAGCGATCGTCACTATGAACGCGACCATGGTTCTCCGATCGGCAAGCGGGCAAAGAGAAGTTCCGGCAACCGAGTTCTTCGTTGACGCGTTCACGACAGCGCTTCGCCCAGGCGAAATGCTGGAGGCGATCCTCGTTCCCGTCAACAGCACCGGGCCGGTGTTCTCGTATCAGAAGTTCAAGACTGCCGCCGGCAGTTTCCCCATCGTCACGGCAGGGTGTGTCGCCTCGGAAGACGGCCTCACGAAGCGTGTCGTGATCGGCGGCGCTGCGGCAACCCCGATCGTGGTGGAACTTGACGGAGACGAATCAGAGAACGACGTCGCCGACCGTGTGCGATCGCTCATCAGCGAGCCGTGGAGCGACGTGCAGGCCAACGCGAATTTCAGACGCCACACTGCAGGGACCATGGCACAGCGCGTGGTCAGGGCCGTCCGCACCACAATTGAAGGAGGAGAACGATGACCACGAAGCAGCAGGGTGTCTCGATCAGAGTGACCATCAATGGAGAGCGCCGGGATGCATTTGTGGATGTCCGCGAGACGCTGGTCGACGCCATCCGCGAGGATCTTGGACTCACCGGCACGCACATCGGTTGCCGCACCGGCGATTGTGGTGCCTGCACGGTCACGGTTGACGGGGAAGTGGCGAAGTCGTGTCTGTCGCTCGCGGTCAGTGCCGATGGTGCGGATATTCGCACAATTGAGGGGTTCGCCGACAGTAGCGAGAAGTTGTCGATCATCCAAACAGCGTTCTGGGACGAATTCGGCTTCCAGTGCGGGTACTGCCTACCAGGGATGCTCTTTTGCACTGAGGACCTCCTCAAGACGAACCCCGATCCGAGCGAGTCTGAGATTCGAGCGGCGATCGACGGCAACCTGTGTCGTTGCACCGGCTATCACGGCATCGTTCGCGCCGTCAAAGCGGCCGCAGCAGCGACTGCCCTGGCGCAGCCGCGAGCGGAGCCTCGAGGAAGAAATCAGCCGGCCTGATCTGACCAGTCTGCGAGGACGACGCCGCCGACGCGTTCCTCGACGACGCACCTGACGGTTCCGGGGGTTCCGCTGTTGTCGCGTACGTCGGTGATGGCCACCTGGAACGAGCCGGGTCCCTGTTGTGTGACTGCCGCGGGGGCGCCTAGCAGCTTCCCTTTCGGTACTGGAGCCACAACCGGGCTTGGTATCGGCTCCGCGCGGACTCCCGCATCGGCGACTGTGGGTCACCGTCAACCCTTTGACCTTTGGTTTTGTAGGGCGTATCGTGCGCGGAAAATCTCACCAACGGAGGACCAATCATGCGCACTATGAATCGAGGCGGTATCCGGGTGATTGCCGTCATCGGGGCCGTTCTGGCACTCACGGCTGTTGACCTGGGCGTCGCGAACGCCAATAAGGGCGGCGTGCCAGCGATCCCGCTGAACAATGAGCAGGCAATGATAGGCGCCGACACCGGCGCAAGCGGATTCTTCAGCTACAACATCGACGGCGACCAATTCTGCTATATCCTCACCGCGCGCGACCTTTCCGCGCCCGCCCGGGCGGCACACATCCACGTTGCCTCCCGCAACGTTGCCGGACCGATCGTGATCCCGCTCACCGTAGGATCCGGCACCGATTGGACGGTGCAGGCCTGCACAACCGCTGACCCGGTATTGCTGGGGAAGGTCGCCGCGAACCCCCGCGACTACTACGTCAACGTGCACACGCCGACATTCCCGGGCGGCGAGATTCGCGGTCAGCTCAAATAGCAACAGAAGCACCGGAAGCCGTGCAGTGCATGCTAGGCCACGCGAACGCGGCGATGACAGCGAATCGGCCCTGTTCCCCGCTTGCCTCAGAAAGTCGCTTTCTCAGAAACTAGTGAACAACCCTATATTCATTGGGGTCTAGAGGGTGGGCGATACCGGACTTGAACCGATGACCTCTTCCGTGTGAAGGAACTCGGGTCACGGATTCCCCTGATTCTTCGGGGCCGCGGGGTGTCTCTCGGACCCCTGAATCCGCCTTCGGGGTGATTTTGGGGTGAGCGGTTCAGTGCGTCAGACGATGCGTTGCTCGGGCAAGTTCATCGCCTCGTGGAGCAGGCGAACGACCTGTACAACGTTACCGACCTGACGGTAGACCACGAAGTGACGGGGCTTCACGATCTTCCGCACGTTCTGGCTGACATCATCCCGGCTCGACATCAGGTGCAGGATACGGACTCCGCTCCCGAGGTCGGCGCGGTCGTGCGATCCGGCGCGATTCGGCTTGTCCACGATGCTTCGGATCGCCGCGCCGATGAGCGCTTCGTAGCCATCGCGGATCGCCGCGCCGAACTGCGTCACCGACCATTCGAGGATGTCATCGATGTCGGCCTCGGCTTCCGGGGCGAGGTAAAGCTCGAACGTCACGCGGTCTTGGCGTCGGCGCGCTCGGTCGCCAACCGTCCGCGTTCGCGCAGGTAGTCCCGCAGCCCATCGGCCGGGATGCGCATGCCGTTGCCAGCGTCCAGACTGGCGATCCCGGCGTCGACGGCTGCCCGGAGTGCCACGAGCCGGGCATCGTCCGAGACGTCCGCTGTGCCGAGCGTGGCGAGGAGTTCCTGGGCGACCTCTGCCCGCTCGGCGCGCGGGAGCGCCTTGGCGGCGTCGAGCACTTCTGAGGCGGTCGGGGTCATGAGTCGATTCTACGGCGGTGAACCGTCATCGGCCAGCGTCCGACCCGCTTCATGCGCGGCTCAGCGACCGTCCGGTGATGAGAATGCCGCGCTCACGGAATGCCCACGGGCTGTCCCGCTCGGCCTCGGCCCGGAAGATCGCCGGCACCGCCGGATACCACCCATCTGTCCGGCGCGCAGAGTTCATCGCCCAGGCGGGAAACGGCCAGCCGTCGCGCTCGGCCAGGTGGTCGGCCAGCGCCGCGAACGCCGCGTCAACGCGCGTGGAGCCCGTGGGTGCCGGCTCGGACGCTAACACCGCCGCCGCCAGCGTTGTCCCTCCCCGGCGCAGGGTGGAGGCGTAGTCATCGAGGGTCTGGAGGATGCCGAACCGCCAGCACTCCTCGGAGGTGTCCCCAGCTGCCAGGAGCACGGCGCAGTGGGCGGCGTTGTCGGCCGCGGTGTGGCGCATACCAACACCAGCACCCGGCTCGTAGGCCGGGGCGGTCTGTGCGCGCTCCAGCAGCGCGCCGATCGGCAGTACCTCGCCCTGGAACACCATGACCGTCTCCTTCCCTGCCTCCCATTCTCCCAGAGCTGCCGCCGAAAGTCCCGAGTCGGCGCGGCCGCTGCCTAGTCTCTACTACAGGCTCGGCCCGAAGTCGCGCTCTGGTCCCGCCCTGCCCTGGTCGCTCGATGGTCGGAACTGGCCGAGCTGGGCGGCTCGCGCGTCGCGTCCGGCCTGGGCGCGCTCGGCGGCTTCTCTCTCGGCCTCGGCTCGGGCGGCCCGCTCGCGGACGAGCTGCGCGGCTTCGGTGACAGGCAGCGTCTCGATCTTGGCGAGGTCGTGCCTGGCCTGCTCTGCGCGGGTGCGCCATTGGGTGGCGCGGGTGCTGGCGGTGCTCGGGGTTGTGGAGCCGAGCACCTGTCGGTGCAGGACGGCGGAGTCGTGCAGGTGCCGCTCGGCCAGTCGGTGCTGCTGGCGGTGGGTCTGCTGCGCGTCCTGCCGTGTCTCTGTTACGCGCGGGTCGGCGTCGGCCTGCTTGCCGGCGACGGCCTCGGCCCACGGCGACACGCCGGCTGCCCCGGTCGGCAGGCCGCCCCAGCGCCGTCGCACAGTGTCCTCCGCGGCGTGGTGCTCGCCTGCGGCCTGGGTCGCCGCGCGGGCGACGGCGCGCTTGCGCAGCCGCCCGGCGCGTGCGCTGGTCGCTTCCCACATCCGCTCCCGAGTCTTAAGGTAGGCGGTGCCGTCGGCGATGGCCCGCTCGATCAGCGGCACGGCGACCTCGGCTCGCACCTGCGCTGCGCGGGAATCCGCGGCTGCGACGGCCTCCTGCTGCTTGTTGGACTCGGCTCGGTGCGCGTCGCGCTGCCGGATGAGCGCGGCGATGGCCCGCCGCCACTTCTCGGCCTGCTGGTCGGCGTGCTCGATCCGCTCCGTCAGGCGAGCGCGCTCCGCGTTCACCAGGCGCACCGGCCCGTCCGCCGCGAGTCCGGCGACGGCTTCGCGCGCGACCTGGGTCGCGGCGGTGAGTCCCCGGTCGGCGCGATCGCGCTCGAGCGCGGCGGCGAACTGCTCCCGTGCGTCGTCCAGGTCCGCGGCGACGGCATGGAGCTGGTTGGCGTCCTGGCCGCGGGTCATGCCTACGTATACGCCGGCCGCGTCGAGCGCGTCGGACAGGATTGTGTGCGAGCCGGGCACGGTCGCGCCCTGGACGCCGTAGGCGGTCGAGGCGTAGGCCAGGTGGGTGTGCTCCGCGACGTACTCGGCCGGCAGGCGTACGGTGCGCTGCCGCTTCTGGCCGGTCGCGTTCTCCTTCGCCCACACGGTCCCGTCCGATCCGACCTCCTGCACGGTCCAGGTCTGCCGGTTCGCCACCTGCACGTCGCTGTCGTTGTGCCGGGTCTGGATCACATCGCCTCGACCGATCGACAGGCCGTCGCGCCCGGTGGTGGTGCGGGCATCGTCGACCATGCCGACACGCACGCGCTCGTCTCGGATGCGCGCGTTCAGCTCGCGCGCTTCGTCGTTGGTCGCCACGGTGATCGCGTCCCCGTCGTGCGTGTCGCGGGCGATTGTGTCCTGCACGGCCTCGGTGCTCTCGTGCAGCACCACCAGCCCGAGGGCGTACATCCGGTCGAACAGCAGCGTGGGATGCTCTCCTCGACGCATCTGCACTGTGAGGTCCGCGTACTCGGGGTGGGTGAAGCGGTGCACGGTCGTCATGTCGAACGTGCGGCCGGCGAGTTGCGCGGCCATGCCGAGCACGCCTCCACGCCCGACGGCGGGGAGCTGCGCCCGGTCGCCGACGAGTGCGAGGGTGGCGCCGTGCTCGTCGGCGACGGTGAGCAGGGCGAGGGCGGTGTCCTGGTCGAGCATCCCG
>JBDSDO010000068.1:0-11114 GCA_039920505.1 Terrimesophilobacter sp. | reverse complement strand
CCGAGGCGATCTGCGGGATTCCGGCCGCGGACATCTTGGCCTGGTTGAAGAAGATGCGGCCGAAGTGCTCTTTGTCCGGGAAGACCTCGTCCTGCTTCGGCAGGAAGGCGCCGCCGGAGTCGACGAGGTAGATGCACGGCAGGTGGTTCTCCAGGGCAATTTCCTGGGCGCGGAGGTGTTTCTTCACGGTCATCGGGTAGTAGGTGCCGCCCTTGACGGTGGCGTCGTTGCAGATGACGAGCACCTGACGGCCGTGCACCATGCCGATGCCGGCGATGAGGCCGGCGCCGGGGCAGACTCCGCCGTACAGGCCTTCGGCGGCCAGCGGCGCGATCTCAAGGAACGGGCTGCCGGTGTCCAGTAGTTGGTCGACTCGGTCGCGCGGCAGGAGTTTACCGCGGGCGAGGTGACGCTCCCTGGAGCGTTCCGGTCCGCCAAGGGCTGCGGCCGCGAGTCGCTGCCGAAGTTCGTCGACCAAGGCGCGTTGGGCTTCGGTGTTCTCGGCGAAGGATGTGCTGGCCCGGTCCACGCCGCTGATGAGGGTCTGCATTGACAACTTCCCGTTGAGGGTCTGGCGCGCAAACGCAATTCGGGTTAGTGTTCACTAACTGGGTTTAGGTTAGTTCTTATTAACTGACTTGTCCAGACACCGGCGAGCGATACCTTGTCGGACGAAGGTGGCCGCCGCGGCGGTATCTCTGGTCCGAAAAACTATCGGTGGGCGAAGGGAGCGGGATGAGCGAGGCTCCAACGCTGCGCAGTCGGGCCAAAGCAAACCGCAGGGAAGCCCTGCTGTCGGCCGCAGCGCGGCTTTTCGCCGAGCGCGGCTACAACGGCGTCTCCCTCGAGGAGCTTGGCGCTGCAGCAGGCGTGAGCGGACCGGCGGTGTACCGGCACTTCGACGGCAAGCAGGCGCTGCTCGGCGCGCTTCTCGTCGGCGTCAGCGAGCACCTCTCCACCGGCGGCCAAGCCGTGGTCGTCGGCGCGGCCGACGATACCGGCGCACTGCGGGCGCTGGTTCAGTTTCACGTGGATTTCGCGCTGGGCAATCCGGACGTCATCCGGGTGCAGGGCCAGGATCTCGGCAACCTCGCAGAGGACGATCGACACGCTGTGCGGGCATTGCAACGCACCTACGTCGAGCTGTGGGTGCAGGTGCTCGGCCGCCTGCATCCACGGGTCGATACCGCCTCGCTGCGGATTCGCGCGCACGCCGCATTCGGACTGATCAATTCGACTCCGCACAGCGCCAGGACGACGGACACCCGCGCGATTCTGGAACAGATGGCGCTGGCCGGCCTCGCCTCGGTGAGCGCACACACCCCGACTCAGTAGTCGTCGACGTCGCCACGGATCCAGGTGATGTAGCGTTCCAGCGATGTCTCGACCACCTCCCGCGCCTCAATCTCCACGACCTGCCCGAACGAGCCGTACAGCCGGTCGTAGTCGTACGGCTCCATAGCATCCAGGATCTGCCGGATGGCGCGCTCGGGCAGCGGGATGAGATTGGGGTAAGAGCGCATGGCGCTCACCGTCCACCTGCTCGGCCCGACAAAGATCGTGTCTCCGGTGAGGTAGACCCCGCGACCGTCCGCCCCGGTAGCCCAGTGCGCCATACTGCTGCCGGGAAAGTGGCCACCGCACTGAACGAAGGCCACACCGGGAAGAGGCCGCTCGTTGCCGCGCCACAGTCTGATCGCGTCATCCGGCCGGGTGATCCAGGATTGATCAGCCTCCGCAACATAGACCGGGGCATGATCGAACACCTCGCTCCAACTGATCGAGGCGCCGGTGAGATGCGGATGGCTGGAGGAGATAACGGCGACGCCGCCGAGTGCGCGTACCGCCTCTACGGCGGCGTCATCGATGAACCCGGGAGGTTCCCACAGCAGGTTGCCCGCTGCGGTTTGCACGAGCAGCGACTGCTGACCGATGCCCACTCTCGGGCTCACGGTGATCCGGTACAGGCCGGGTTCGAGGAATTCGATATTCGCGGCAGTGCCCTGCACCTCGAGGGCGTCGGAGGTGGTCCACTTCTGACCGCCCAAAGGCACATACTGCCGCTCGTCTGTGCAGATGAGGCACTGATCGGGAGGACGCTCAGTATCCGGGTATTCGACCCCGCAGGTGTGACAGATCCACACGCTCATTCGTACGCGCCCTCGCGCCTAGCGTTCCGAGGTGCAAATGCACAGTTCGTTGCCTTCGACATCGGCGAGCACCCACCAGTCCGGAGCGTGCTCGGCGGTCATCAGGTCGCCGCCTGCTTGAAGGACGGCTTCGACGCGGCCCTGCGCCTCGACCGTCGGCACGTACACGTCGAGATGGAGGCGATTGCGGTCGGTGCGCGGCGGATCCATGTGTTGGAACCAGATCGTTGGGCCCACGCCGCGCGGGTCGACCAGTTGAATCTCTCCCGCATCCTCGTGCTCCTCGTAGTCGAGCGCGACGCGCCAGAATTCGCGGATGTCGTCGGCTTTGGCACAGTCGATCGCCAGTTCGTAGCGTGTCGGCCGTACCGGCTGTCCAGTGGCGCCGAGGACGTCCGCCAGACTCTGGATTTCGGCTGCGAGTTGCAGATCGCGGCTGGTCACTCCGCCCGCATCGTGGGAGCTGAGTTCGAACGACACCTTGCCCCACCCCAGGCTGATGTCCGGGTGGTGGTTCATCGCCTCCGCCGCCCCCGCCACCTGCGCGACGAGGTCGCTCGCGCTGGCGAAGTCGCTGGTGGCGAAGGTGGCGTACAGGCTGCCGTCGAGGTGGACGAACGCGCTGCCGGCAAGTTTTTCGGAGGTATCGGTCGGAGCGAGCAGATCAGAACTCATGACTCCACTGTCCCCTTCCCCGTGCGTGCGGTCAAGGGGAAGCAGGTGCGTGGTGGTCTCACACCATGGTGAGGATCATGCCGGGCTCGGCGAGGACGGCGCCGATGTCCGCCAGGAACCGCGAACCCTGCTCCCCGTCGACGAGACGGTGATCGAACGACAGGCTCAGGGTCAACACCTGGCGCAACGCGACCTCGCCGCGGTACTCCCACGGCATCCGTCGTACCGCGCCCACCGCCAGGATGACTGCCTCGCCCGGGTTCAGGATGGGGGTGCCGGCGTCGATGCCGAAGACTCCGATATTGGTGATGGAGATCGTACCGCCGGTCAGCTGCGCCGGAGTCGTCGTTCCGGCACGCGCGGTCGCGGTAAGTTCGGCCAGCGCCGTCGACAGTTCGGTAAGCGTCAGCTGGTCGGCGTCCTTGATGTTGGGCACGATCAACCCGCGCGAGGTCGCGGCCGCAATTCCGAGGTTGACGTAGTGGTACTGGACGATCTCGGCGTTGGCCTCGTCCCACCGGGTGTTAACAGAGGGGGTACGACGCACCGCGACGAGCAGGGCTTTCGCGACCACCGTGAGCAGGTTGATCCGGTAGTCGATGAACGCGCGGTTCGTCTTCAGCGACGCGACGAGGTCCATCGTCGGCGTGACGTCGATCGTCAAGAACTCGGTCACGTGCGGCGCAGTGAACGCGCTGGTCACCATGGCCGCCGCGGTGTGCTTGCGCACGCCCTTGATCGGCGTGCGGCTTTCACGTTCGCCGAAGGCGCGGGCTTTCGGCCCCGGCTCGCCGGTAGATGACCCCGCAGCCCGTACGTCCTCGCGGGTGATCAGCCCGTCGTCGCCGGTTCCTGTGACCTGGGCGAGGTCGACGCCGAGGTCGTGGGCGAGTTTGCGCACCGGCGGGGTGGACCGGGGCCGCTCCCGAACGCGGGCGTCGGATGCCGCGGGGGTGTCGACGGGCCCCGCGACTGGCTCCGGTACCGAGGAATCCGATGGCGCCGCTGCCTCCGCGGTGTGCCCGCCGCGAGCGCGCCGCGTCGGTCGGCTGTCGCTTTCTACCGGTGCTCCGTAGCCGACGAGCACTGGATTGCGCTCGAGCGGCTTCGCACCGTCGTCGACTTCGAAGGACATGAGTGGTGCGCCAACTTGCACTGTCGCTCCGGCCTCCTCGTACAGTTCGGCGACGACGCCGGCAAAGGGCGACGGCAATTGCACGATGGCCTTGGCCGTCTCGACCTCGGCGACGACCTGGTTGAGGTCGACCCTGTCGCCGACGGCGACGTGCCAGGAGACCAGTTCGGACTCGGTGAGTCCCTCACCGAGATCCGGCAGTGCGAATTCCTTGACGGATGACATTTCTATTCGCTCCATCCGGACAGCGAGTTGCGCTTGCCGAGCACACGGTCAACGGCGTCGAGCATCCGATCGAGGTTGGGCAAGAAGTGGTCCTCCAGCTTCGCCGGTGGGTACGGCACGTCGAATCCGGTCACGCGGGCCGGCGCAGCCTCCAGATAATTGAAACAGCGTTCGGTGATGCTCGCGGCGATCTCTGCCCCGAGCCCGCCGAACTGCTGTGCCTCATGGCTGATCACGAGCCGGCCGGTCTTGCGCACCGAGGCCTCGACCGTGCGGAAGTCCACCGGGGACAGCGAACGCAGGTCGATGACCTCGATGGAGACACCGTCGTCTTCCGCAGCGAGGGCGGCGTCTCGGGCGGTGGTCACCAGGGGGCCGTATGCGACCAGGGTGACATCGTTACCGGACACCACCACGCGCGCGGATTCCATGGACACCGTGTCGGCGCCGATCTCTTCATTCACCTCGCCCTTGGCCCAGTATCGGCGCTTGGGCTCGAAGAACAGCACGGGGTCGTCGGATGCGATGGCCTGCCGGATCATGGTGTGGGCGTCTTGGGGGTTGGAGCAACTGATCACCCGCAGCCCGGAGGTATGGGTGAAGTACGCCTCCGGAGATTCAGAGTGATGCTCGACTGCGCCGATGCCGCCGCCGAACGGCACCCGGATGGTGAGCGGCATTTTCACAGCGCCCTGAGTGCGGTAATGCAGCTTGGCGACCTGGGCGACGATCTGGTCGAATCCGGGGTAGATGAAGCCGTCGAACTGGATTTCACACACCGGACGGTAACCGCGGAACGCGAGGCCGACCGCCGTGCCGATGATGCCTGCTTCCGCGAGCGGTGTGTCCATCACCCGGTCCTTGCCGAAGTCTTTCTGCAGCCCGTCGGTGACGCGGAAGACGCCGCCGAGAGTGCCGATGTCCTCCCCCATGAGCACGACTTTGGGGTCGTCTTCGAGGGCGCGGCGGAGCCCCGAGTTGATCGCCTTCGACATCGTCATCTGGGCCATCAGTTGCCCGCTTCAAAGGTCGCGAGGTAGGCGGCGTACTGGCTCTTCTGCCGCTCGAGCCACGAGCTCGGAGTGCTCAGCACGTTGTCGAAGACGCTGAGCGGATCGGGGTCGGCCAGGGACAGACATCCGGCCCTCAATTGCGCGGCCGCTTCGCCCGCCTTCGCTTCGACGCCGGCGGAAAACTCATCGGTGAAGAGACCCATGCTCTTGAGCAGTTTGCCGAGTCTGTCGATGGGGTCCTTTGCTGCCCAGTCCTCCCTGGCCACGCGGTCTTCATAACGGCTCGGGTCGTCGGAGGTAGTGTGCGGGCCCATTCGGTAGGTCACCGCTTCGATGAAGGTCGGTCCCCCGCCGTCGCGCGCACGCTGCAAAGCCGAGCGCGTGACGGACATCACGGCGAGAATGTCGTTGCCGTCGACCCGCACGCTGGGGATGCCGAATCCCGGTGCCCGGTCGGCGATCGGCCGGCGAGCCTGCAGGCCAACCGGCTCGGAGATCGCCCACTGGTTGTTCTGGCAGAAGAACACCACGGGAGCCTGGAAGCTGGCGGAGAAGACCATGGCTTCACTGACGTCACCCTGGCTGGTCGCTCCGTCGCCGAAGTAGGCGATCGCGACCGAGTCGACGCCATCCTTCTTGCAGCCAAGCGCGTACCCGGTGGCGTGCAAGGTTTGTGCGCCGATGATCACGTTGGGCGTTGCCATGCCTACGTCGTAGGGGTTCCAGCCGGAGAACGACGTGCCGCGCCAGACCCGCACGAGGTCGGTGAAGTTGACGCCACGGCAGTACGCGACGGCGTTTTCGCGGTAACTGGTGAAGGCGAAGTCGTCTTTCCGCAGCACGCGGGCGGAACCCACCTGCGCCGCCTCCTGGCCGAGCAGCGGAGCCCACAGCCCCAGTTGCCCCTGCCGCTGGAGCGCTGTCGCCTCGGTGTCGATTCGGCGGACCACGACGAGGTCTTCGTAAAGGTCGGCCAGTTGCTCACCGGTGACATCGGCGATCCACGGATCCCAGGTGGGGTCGGCGACCCGCTCCCCCGCCGGAGTCACCAGCTGGACCAGGTCGTCTTGCCTGCCCAGCAGCTCGGCCTCTTGAAACTCATTGGACACGGTTGCATGCAACATATCTCTCCTGATCCGTCCCGATGTCGGTGGGTACACCGCCAATCGGTACGATCTCTGCCGCCTCGACTTGTAACCTTCAGCGGCTCCAGCATCCTTGCCAGAATTATCCATGACACTACGCCAGCAGACCAGGCAGCACAATCAATCGACCCGCGCATAAGCAGAGTGCACAACACGTTCCCAAGATGACCCGCTACTGTTGTGCATTATGCGTCATCTCGATGAAACCGACACGCGGCTCCTCCTCGCGCTGACCGAAGACCCGCGCGGCACAGTTGTGGCGCTGGCAGAGCGCCTCGAGTTGTCCCGCAACACCGTGCAGGCGAGGCTGGCCCAATTGGAGGCCGCCAACGCGCTTCTCCCGCTGGACCGGCGGGTCAACCCGGTGCCGCTTGGCTACCCCTTGACCGCGTTCATCTCAATCCACCTGCAGCAGCAGAAGCTGGCCGCGGTGGTTCAGGAGTTGACCACAATTCCCGAAATCATCCAGGCGCACGGGCTGAGCGGTCCGGCCGACCTTCTGCTGACGGTGGTGTGCGTCGACGCGGCGGACCTGTTCCGCGTGAACAGCGAGGTACTGGCCTGCGACGGAATCGAGCGTGCCGAAACGTCCCTGTCGATGGGTGAACTCATCCCGTTCCGAATGCGTCCGCTCCTGGAGCGCGGTCCGGTCGCCCCCGCCTGACTGCCCACGAAAGTCCAGTGGGCACCGGTGATCGCCGCGAGGACTAGTCACGACTGGCATCTCGCGAGAAGATGCAGGGGTGACTGACACGGGAACCACCATCATCATCGGGGCGGGCCTCGCCGGCCTCGTCGCCGCATCCGAGCTCATTGCCGCAGGCAAGCACGTCACGATAGTCGACCAGGAACCGGAATCCGGTTTCGGCGGCCAGGCGTGGTGGTCCTTCGGCGGATTGTTCCTCATCGATTCCCCCGAGCAACGCCGCATGGGCGTGAAAGACAGCGTCGAACTTGCCGAGCAGGACTGGGCGGGCACCGCCGGATTCGACCGTGACGAGGATGCCTGGCCGACGCGGTGGGCCCAGGCCTACCTCCGGTTTGCGGCGGCTGAAAAGCGCGACTGGCTGCGTGGGCTCGGCGTCAAGTTCTTCCCCGTGGTGGGCTGGGCCGAACGCGGCGGCTACACCGCCACCGGCCACGGCAACTCCGTTCCGCGGTTCCACATCGTCTGGGGCACCGGCCCGGGGCTGCTCGAACCCTTCCAGAACTCGGTCCGCGACGCGGTAGGCAGCGATGACGCCGTACTGAAATTCCGGCATCGCGTTGACGAGCTCATCGTCGAGTCCGGCACGGTGGTCGGCGTGCGCGGCAGTGTCCTGCGCAGCGACGACGCAGAACGCGGCGCCGCGAGCAACCGAGACGTGGTGGGCGAATTCGAACTGCGCGGTAGTGCGGTGATCGTTGCGAGCGGCGGCATCGGCGGCAACCACGACCTGGTGCGCGAATTCTGGCCGGCCAGAATGGGCACGCCACCTGCTCACATGCTCTCCGGCGTACCCGCCCACGTCGACGGCCGGATGCTCGCCATCAGTGAGCGGGCCGGCGCCCGGGTGATCAACCGCGACAGGATGTGGCACTATGTCGAGGGCATCGAGAACTTCGCCCCGGTGTGGGCACAGCACGGCATCCGCATTCTGCCCGGACCGTCCAGCATCTGGCTCGACGCGACGGGGAAGCGATTGCCTGTGCCGCTCTTCCCCGGGTTCGACACACTTGGAACGCTCGAGCACATCATGACGACCGGCTACGACTACAGCTGGTTCGTGCTCACCCAGAAGATCATCGAGAAAGAGTTCGCACTGTCCGGCAGCGAGCAGAACCCCGATCTCACCGGCAAAGACCTGAAGCTGCTCCTGCAGCGGGTGAAGAAAGGCGCGCCGGGACCGGTCGAGGCGTTCAAGAAGCACGGCGCCGATTTCGTCGTGGCCGACTCTCTGGACGAGCTGCTCTCCGGCATGCAGACTCTCTCGCCCGAGGTGACGATCGACACGGCACGAGTGCGACGAGAGATTGAATCGCGCGACAGGGAGTTGGACAACCCGTTCAGCAAGGATGCGCAGATCAACGCACTGCGCCAGGCGAGACACTACCGGGGAGACAAACTCATCCGCGTGGCCAGACCGCACCGCATCCTGGATCCCAAGGCGGGGCCTCTCATCGCGGTCAAACTGCACATCCTCACCCGCAAGAGCCTCGGCGGCATCGAAACCGACCTCTCCGGTCGGGCCCTCGACGCCGCCGGCGCCCCGATCCCCGGGCTCTATGCCGCCGGCGAGGCCAGCGGATTCGGCGGCGGCGGCATGCACGGGTACCGCAGTCTGGAGGGCACCTTCCTCGGCGGCTGCCTGTTCAGCGGCCGGGCCGCGGGACGCGCGATCGCCGCCGCATCCGCTACGCGCTGACACTCCCGACCTGCGGCCCGGTCAGGCGTCCATGGCTCCCGCGACACCCACGGTTTGTGGCGTCGGCGCAGCGTCCCCGTCTTCCGGCGCGCCCACGGGTTGCGTCTGGATGCGATTGAAGATCGCGACGAACAGCAGCACAAAAGCGATGGTGAGGAAAATGTGACCACTGCCGGAAATGCCGACGAGTGCTTTGCTCGCCTCGCGCCCGAGCACCTGAAGTGTTCCGTTCACGGTCATGGTGGATGCCGTTACGACCAGTCCGAGGTTGTAGACCCAGAAGAACCAGTTGAACGCTTTGCTGTGCGACAGTGTGAACACCTTCTCCAATACGAGCACGATGAGCAGCACGATCACCCCCAGCGTCAGCACGTGGGTGTGCACAACGGAGAGTTGCGTGAAGCCGTCCGCAGCGGTGTAATCGTTGGATCTGGTCAACTCGCGGTAGTAAAACCCTGAAACAAGTCCGATGACAAGGTATGCACTGGCGGCGTAGAAGAGTTTTCTCATGATTCAACTCTCGCCGGAACGCATCGACACCGAATCGTCCGAAGGATTGAATCTGCGCCTCGTCGGCTGACGGGCGACGGCCCGCCGACGCACTCGCTACGCCTTGAGACTCCACGATTTGCGTCGCACCAGCACATGACCTCGGTGGGTGGTGAGCCTGGTCCACGGCCCGGTTTCGCGCACGCTGGCGATGTCTTCGGATGCGAGGAAGCCGAGGGTGTACGCGGCGAAAGCGGCACCCGCCGGGACGTGTTCGAGGCCGCGAATCGGCCGCGCCCAGACGTCGGAGCGCACCCGGCGCAGCAGTCGTTCCATGATGCCGTCGGTGCTCGAGGCTGCGATTTCTTCGATGCCTTCTTGGGCGATCGCCTCAAGGATGCCCGTGTCGACCGGGTCAAGGGCCTGCCAGCCTCCGCGCGGGGGAAAAATCTGCGTCCACGTGACCGTGTTGACCTCGATCGGCAGCGCGACGACCACGGGAAGCCCCGGTTCCTCGGTCGTCGACTGAAGCCGTGCGATCCGGTCCAGGAGCGAGCGCACCGGCACCACGACATCGAACGACTCGTCACCGGTGAGGGCGAAGGTGCGAAGTCCCAACACGGTCGGCGTTTCATCCCTCAGCCCGACAGGGTAGAAGATGGCCACGTACACCGCCAACACCCCGGAGTCGGCGATGAGGCGCACCGATCCCTCCTCTACCTTCGCGGCACGGCTGAGGTAGACGTGCAGGTCGCCGAGGGCGAGGGAATCAACAAGGGAAAATGTACCGGTCATCTGCAATCTAAACTACCGTCAAGTGCCCTGTCGAAAAGGAAGTATGCGGAGAAATGGATGAATGACCCCCTTGCCGGCCTGGTGAGCGCGCTCGACCTGGCGGACACCGGCGCCCGCACCAGCGAAGACATTTTCACCGGGGTCAGCCAGTGGATGCCGCTCGGCCGGGTCTTCGGCGGGCAGGTGCTGGCCCAGTCGCTTATCGCCGCGATGCGCACTATCGACGAGGACCGCGTGGTCCATTCCATGCACGGCTACTTCCTCCGCCCTGGGAACGTGTCGCTGCCGATCACGTTCTCGGTGGACCGGGTGCACGACGGCCGCTCCTTTTCGACCAGGCGCACCCAGGCGTATCAAGACGGAGCGCCCATTCTGTCGATGATCGCGTCGTTTCAAACGGTGGACGAGGGATTCGACCACCAGTTGGACATGCCGGAAGACCTGCCGGAGCCCGAGTCTCTGCCGTCCGACGAGGAGGCGCTGCGGAAGGTGGACCATCCGGTCGCCCAGCACTGGGCCACCGGCCGGCCGTTCGACATGCGGCACATCTCGCCGCCCATCTACTTCACCGTCGCGGGAGAGCGAGTCGCTCACCAGGCGATGTGGATGAAGGCCACCGGCGCCCTCCCGGACGATCCGAACCTGCATCGCGCGGCCCTCGCGTACGCCAGCGACTACTCGCTCCTTGAGCCGATCTTCCGCAGGCACGGCGTCACCTGGGGATTGCCGGGGCTCAAGGTCGCCAGCCTCGATCACGCGATGTGGTGGCACCGGTTCGGCCGGGTCGACGAGTGGCTGCTCTACGTGCAGGAATCACCGAACGCCATCGGCGGCCGTGGACTGTCGCTGGGACGGATTTATCGCCGCGACGGCGCCCTGATGGCCAGTGTCGCGCAAGAAGGAATGGTGCGGGTCACTGGCGGACGCTAGTCGACCGCTACGAAATCAATGAGTTGCTCCACCCGGCCCAGCAGCACCGGTTCGAGGTCGGCGTAAGTCTTCACCTTGGCGAGGATGCCCTGCCATGCCCTTGCGATGTCCGCCTGGTCTTCGTGGGGCCAGCCCAAGGCCTCGCAGATGCC
>JBDSDO010000067.1:0-38817 GCA_039920505.1 Terrimesophilobacter sp. | reverse complement strand
GTAATCGATCTGGACGAACCGGCGCCCGCCGGGTCCCGTCAGCGGCTGCTCGAGCTCGGCCCACAGGGTTTCGCCGCGGCGCTGCGCCAGCAGAGCGCGCTGGCGGTCACCGAGACGACCTTCCGTGACGCGCACCAGTCCCTGCTAGCCACCCGTGTGCGCACCAAGGATCTCCTCACCGTCGCCCCCTACGTGGCAAGACTCACCCCGCAACTGCTGTCGGTGGAAGCGTGGGGCGGTGCCACCTACGACGTGGCCCTGCGCTTCCTGTCGGAGGACCCGTGGGACCGCCTGGCGTCGTTGCGTGAGGCGCTGCCCAACGTGGCGATTCAAATGCTGCTGCGCGGCCGCAACACGGTGGGGTACACGCCGTACCCGACCGAGGTGACGGATGCGTTCGTGCAGGAAGCTGCCGCCAGCGGCGTTGACATCTTCCGCATTTTTGACGCACTCAACGACGTGTCGCAGATGAAGCCGGCCATCGACGCGGTGCTCGCCACCGGGACCAGCGTCGCGGAGGTGGCGCTGTGCTACACCGGCGACCTGCTCGACCCGGCAGAAGACCTGTACACCCTGGACTACTACCTGCGGTTGGCTGAGCAAATCGTGGAGGCAGGCGCTCACATCCTCGCCATTAAGGACATGGCCGGATTGCTGCGCGCCTCGGCAGCGGAAAAGCTCGTCGAGGCTCTCCGCGCCAGATTCGACCTGCCCATCCACGTGCACACCCATGACACCGCTGGCGGACAGCTGGCCACTCTGCTCGCCGCTAGCCGCGCGGGTGCCGATGCCGTGGACGTCGCCAGTGCGCCGATGTCGGGCACCACGAGTCAGCCATCGGCTTCCGCCCTGGTGGCCGCCCTCGCCCACACCGAGCGCGACACGGGCCTGTCACTCGAGGCGGTGTCCGACCTCGAGCCGTACTGGGAGGCGGTGCGCCGGGTTTACAAGCCGTTCGAGTCCGGATTGCCGTCGCCGACCGGCCGGGTGTACCACCACGAGATTCCGGGCGGGCAACTGTCCAACCTCCGCCAGCAGGCAATCGCCCTCGGACTGGCCGCACAGTTCGAGAAGATCGAGAACTGGTACGCGGCGGCGAATACGATTCTCGGCCGTCCGCCGAAGGTCACCCCGTCGTCGAAGGCGGTGGGTGACCTCGCGCTGGCCATGGCTGCCGCGGATGCCGACCCCGCCGACTTCGAACAGAACCCTGGCTCCTACGACATCCCGGATTCGGTCATCGGGTTCATGGCGGGGGAGCTGGGCAACCCTCCAGGCGGCTGGCCCGAACCGTTCCGCACCAAGGTGCTCGAAGGCCGCACCGTCCGGAGCGGTGTGAAAGACCTCACCGACGAGGACCGGGCCGCGTTGAATGCGGATTCCGCCACTCGGCGCGCAACGCTCAACCGCTTGCTCTTCCCCGGCCCCACCAAGTCGTTCGAGGAGGCCAGGGAGAGCTACGGCGACCTGTCCGTGATCGACACCGTCGACTACCTCTACGGACTCAAGCAGGGCACCGACCACGTCGTGGAGGTCAGCCCGGGTGTGCGCATCTTCGTCGGGTTGGAGGCGATCGGAGAACCCGACGCCAAGGGCATGCGCACCGTCATGGCGATCATCAACGGTCAGTTGCGTCCGGTGTTCGTGCGTGATCGCAGCATCAGCGTCACGGTGAAGTCTGCGGAGAAAGCGGATGCCGCCAAGCCGGGGCATGTGGCGGCACCGTTCTCCGGAGTGGTGACGCTGCAGGTCGAGGAGGGCGCTGTTGTCGAGGCGGGTCAATCGGTGGCCTCCATCGAGGCGATGAAAATGGAGGCGGCCATCACCGCGAACATCGCCGGGACGGTGCTGCGGCTGGCGATCCCGAAGACGCAGCAAGTGGATGCCGGCGACCTGTTAGTGGAGATTCAGTCAAACTAACCTGTGCCGGTGCGAACTACCGGGGTAAACTAGGTCGTCGCATCAGGAGAGGCGTTGCCGTAAGTGATAGCCAAACGCAATAAAACGGACGAGGCAGGCGAGCTTCTCGACACCGAGCAGCCCGACGAGCCGCATCTGGATGAGGTTGCGGAGCTACCTGATGATCCGACCGATCCCGCCGACCTTCCCGAGAGCCTGACCATCGCGGTCAGCTTGCCTGCGCCGGTGCATGCGGCACCGGCGGACGAACTCGCCGTGGCGATCGACGAAATGACTGTCGATCCGGGGCGGCTGGCCGGCCAAGGAGTCAGCACCACCTCCATCGAGATCGTCACCGGACCGGTGGTGCAGCAGGATGATGGACGCGATCCAGAACCAGTCGAGAACGAGAACACCGGTTCGCATTCGGTGTACAGCCGCCGGGACCGGCTCCGCGGCGAGGTGTCGGGCACCCCGGAACCGGCCGCCATGCTCACCGCGGACCGCTTGCTCGATTCGCGGAAGCGCAAACGGCCAAGGCCCGAAGGCGTCTGGAGCGAGCTCGTCTACCTGGTGAGCTTCGGAATGGTGAATCTGGGTGACTCCCCGAAGGCTCGGGAACGCAAACGGCTTGACCTGCGCATCGACAAGTCGTTCGAGGGCGGGACACGCTTCGTGCCTATACTCACCCGCAAGGGCGGTGTCGGCAAGACTACGGTGACCGCGCTGCTGGGGATGGCGTTGGCCTCCACTCGTGAAGATCGCATCATCGCCATCGATGCCAACCCCGACCGCGGAACCCTTGCCGAGCGGGTCAGCAAGCAGACCCGGTTCACCGTGCGGGACGTGGTGACCAAGGCCGCGTCCATCACCAGCTTTAGTGACCTGACACCGCTGGTGTCCCACGACGAGACCCGGTTGGACATCCTGGCCTCGGACACCGATCCGATGCTGTCCGAGGCGTTCGACGAGAACGACTATAACGTTGTCGCCGATCTCACTGCCCGGTTCTATTCGATCGTGCTGACCGACTGCGGTACGGGAATTGTGCATTCGGTCATGCGGGCGACGCTGCAGCGGGCCGATTCGGTGGTGATCGTCTCCGGAGGAAGCGTCGACGAGGCCCGGTTGGCCTCGGAGACCCTGACCTGGCTCGAGGCCAACGGATACGGCGAGCTGGTACGCAACGCGGTCGTCGCGCTCAACACGGCGACGCAGGGCACCAATCTCGTGAAGCTCGAAGAGATCGAGGCGCACTTCAGATCAAGGGTGCGGGAGATAGTACGCATCCCTTACGACCCGCAGTTGGCCGCCGGTTCGGTCATCGACTATGAGGAGTTGAAAGAACTCACCAAAACCTCGGCGAGGGAACTGGCTGCTCTCGTTATCGACGGGCTCCCGGCCCGGCGAGGCGCCTAAGCGCGATGGCCGAACGGCAGATCAGAATCTTCGGTGATCCGGTGCTCAAGACGGTGTCCGATCCGATCAGCATCACGGACGGGCGGGTGGCCGGTCTCGTGACCGACCTGGTCGATACGGTGAAGCTCCCCGGGCGCGCCGGCGTGGCCGCCCCCCAAATCGGTGTGAACCAACGTGCGTTCAGCTATAACATCGACGGCGATATCGGCTACATTCTCAACCCGGTGCTCGTCGAGGTGTCGGGGGAGCCCGAACTTGTCGACGAGGGATGCCTCTCGGTGCCCGGCTTCTACTTTCAGCGGATGCGATACCCGTTCGCGCGGGTGACCGGCATCGACCTGGACGGCAACCCGGTGGAACTGAGCGGTTCCGGGCTGATGGCGCAGGCGCTGCAGCACGAAACCGATCACCTGGATGGGAAATTGTTCATCGAAGGGCTCGATCGCGACCGCAAGCGCGAGGCGATGCGGCACATCCGAGATTCGGACTGGTTCTAACTCGATCCTGCATACTGGCGCAGCATTTCTAGTGCTGCAGCGAGTGGCCCTCGGTGGCAGGCGCATCCTCGTACATGGTCGAGATCACGTCGCCGAAGTCGGCCATAATCACGTTGCGCTTGATGCTCATCTTCGGCGTCAAGTGACCGCTCGATTCCGAGAGGTTCACCTTGAGCACGACGAACTTGCGGATCGACTCCGCCCTGGACACGTTGGCGTTGGCGGCATCCACCGCGCGCTGCAACTCGGCGAGCACTTTGGGATGCCCTGCCGCCTGCGCCAGCGGCATGTTGGGGTCTTCGCCGTTGTTGTTCAGCCACACCGGAAGCATCTCCGGGTCGAGCGCGATCAGTGCACCGATGAACGGTTTCTGGTCGCCGACCACGATGACCTGATCGACGATCGGGTTGGCACGAATCGGATCTTCCAGTGCAGCGGGGGCGACGTTCTTGCCGCCGGCAGTGACGATGATCTCCTTCTTGCGGCCGGTGATTTCCAGGTATCCGTCGTCGTCGATGGTGCCGATGTCGCCGGTCTTGAACCATTCACCGTCGAATACTGCAGCGGTAGCAGAGTCATTTTTCCAGTATCCGCCGAAGATGTTCACACCCTTGGCCTGGATCTCGCCGTCGTCCGCGAGTCGCACGGAGCAGCCCGGCAGGGGTGGTCCGACCTTACCGATTTTGAAGTTCGACGCCAGATTCACGGTGATCGGCGCTGTGGTCTCGGTGAGGCCGTAGCCTTCCAGGATGGTCATGCCGAGGCTGCGGTAGAAGTGCCCGAGCCGTAGTCCGAGCGGAGCAGACCCGGAAACGGCGTACTTGACCCTGCCGCCCAGCGCAGCCTTGATCTTGCTGTACACGAGCATGTCGAACAACGCGAACTTGGCCCGCAGCCCGAACGGGACTTTGCCGGCGTCGATCGCCTTCGAGTGCGCGATCGCGACCTCGGCAGCTGCACGGAAGATCCGCCCCTTGCCACCGGCCTCGGCCTTCTGCTCCGACGAGTTGTAGACCTTTTCGAACACCCGCGGCACGGCCAACAGAAAGGTTGGTTTGAAACTGGCCATGGCCGGCAGCAGCTGCTTGGTGTCCGCTTGGTGCCCGACCTTGACGCCGCCGTGGATCGACAGCACCTCGATGAACCTGGCGAAGATGTGCGCCAGGGTGACGAAGAGCAGCGTCGACGACCCGGGTTGCACCACTTCGGGGATCGCCAGGCGGGCATTGCGGCACAACTCGACAAAATTGGAGTGGGTGAGCACACACCCCTTCGGACGCCCGGTGGTCCCGGCGGTGTAGATAAGGGTGGCCAGGTCCGATCCCTTCGCGAGGTTTCGGCGGCGCTCCACCTCGTCGTCGGGAACGTCGGTGCCGGATGCTGCGAGCTTGTCCAGATCACCCAGGTGGATCTGCCAGGCATTCCTGATCAGCGGCAGGTCGGGGTGCACCTCGTCGAAACGCGCAAAGTGGTCAGCGGTTTCGACGATGATGCCGGTTGCGCCGGAGTCGGTGAGGTTCCACAGCACCTGCCCGGGCGAGGACGTCTCGTAGATCGGAACGAGCACGGCGCCGGCAAACCACATGGCGAAGTCGATCAGGGTCCACTCGTACCGTGTCTTGCACATCAGACCCACCTTGTCGCCGGGCTCAATTCCTGCGGCGATAAGACCCTTGGCCAGCGTGCGTACTTGCAGGAGGAATTCCGCGGCGGTGACATCCGACCAACCGCCGTCAGCGGTCGGCAACGCGAACAAGGCGAGGTCAGGCGTTTCCGCCACCCGTTCGATCAGAAGGTCCGTCGCATTGGCTTCGGGGTCGGCTTTCACAAGGGCGGGCATGTCGTACTGTTCCACGGCAACTCCTTTGACACCGGTAGGGTTTGGTGCCTCCACTCTAACCGTTTAGCCCGGGAATACGGGCTGAAAGCACCCCCCAGAGGGGGGCGCCGAGTAGAGTTGAGAAAATTCGCCGAGGAAGGTCCTGATGTTTTATTGGCTCATGAAGAACTGGGTCGTAGGGCCGATCGTCAAGGCTGCGTTCCGCCCCTGGATCACCGGGCACGAGAACATACCGACGACCGGAGGAGTGATCCTGGCCAGCAATCACCTCTCGTTCATCGACTCGGTATTCCTGCCCCTGGTGATCGATCGTCAGATCAGCTTCCTCGCAAAGAGTGACTATTACACGGCGACGGGCTTCAAGGGCTGGTTCATCAAGACCTTCCTGAAAGCGTCCGGCATGTTGCCGATCGATCGTTCCGGCGGGAAAGCCTCTGAGGCGTCGCTGGAGACCGGCCTCGGCGTGCTTGCCGCGGGGGATGTCTTGGGAATCTACCCCGAGGGCACCAGGAGTCCTGACGGCAAACTGTACCGGGGCCGCACCGGTGTCGCTCGCATGATCCTCGAAGCCACAGTGCCGGTGGTCCCGGTCGCCATGATCGACACCGCGAAGGTGATGCCGATCGGTGCGCGGCTGCCCAAGGTGCGGCGCATCGGAGTGATTATCGGGAAACCGCTGGATTTCTCCCGCTTCTCGGGGATGGAGGGAGACCGGTTCATCCTGCTGTCGATCACCGATGAGATCATGTATGAACTCAGTCGCCTCAGCGGTCAGGAGTATGTGGACGTGTACGCATCCTCGGTCAAGGAGAAGGCGTCTGCCATGAAGGAGAAGCGGGCCGTTTCCAGCCGTTAAGGTTAGAAGTGGAACGCATCGTCTGTGATGACTGGTGTTGTGCCTTCGGCTGCGCCGTTGCAGTGTGCCATTTGTCCGCCCCCTCCTCAAGGAACTCCCGTGGTTGATCCGACCGAACCTGTCGTGCTTGCCGATCCTGACGTGATCGAGGGGCTCGACTATTGGCGGACACTGCCCATTCGGCAGCAGCCGGCCTGGCCGGACCCGGATGCGCTCGAGGCGGCATCCGAGGAGATCGCGACGCTTCCGCCTCTGGTTTTCGCCGGTGAGGCGGACATTCTGCGGAAGCGGCTGGCGAGCGCGGCCAGGGGAGAGGCGTTCCTGCTCCAGGGCGGCGACTGCGCCGAGACGTTTGCCGCGGCGACCGCGAATCAAATCCGCGACAGGGTGAAGACGATCCTCCAAATGGCGGTCGTGCTCACCTACGGCGCCTCCATGCCCGTGATCAAAATGGGCAGGATGGCCGGACAGTTCGCCAAGCCACGCTCGAGCGACACCGAAACACGCGGTGACGTCACGTTGCCCGCCTACCGCGGCGACGTGGTGAACGGGTACGACTTCACCGTGGAGGCACGCACTCCGGATGCCTCCAGGATGGTGCGCGGCTACCACACGGCGGCCAGCACTTTGAACCTGATCCGCGCCTTCACGCAGGGCGGTTTCGCCGATCTGCGCCAGGTGCACAGCTGGAACCAGGGCTTCGCACGGAACCCCGCCAACGTGCGGTACGAGCACATCGCCCGAGAGATCGATCGGGCGATCAAGTTCATGATCGCTTGTGGCGCGGACTTCGAGGCGCTGCGGCGTACCGAGTTCTACACTTCGCACGAGGCGTTGTTGATGGACTTCGAACGCCCGATGACCCGCATCGATTCACGCACCGGCACTCCGTACGATACTTCGGCGCACTTCCTGTGGATCGGGGAGCGCACCAGGAATCTCGACGGCGCCCACGTGGACTTCCTCTCGAGGGTGCGCAATCCCCTCGGCGTGAAGCTCGGGCCGACCACGACGCCGCAGGACATGCTCGAGCTGGTGGACAAGCTAGACCCGAACCGTGAGCCCGGCCGTCTCACGTTCATCACGCGTATGGGTGCGGAGCGTGTACGCGACGCACTGCCCCCGCTCCTGGAGGCCATCAAGGCGTCCGAGGCGATGCCGCTGTGGGTCACCGACCCGATGCACGGCAACGGCCTCACTACTCCGACCGGCTACAAGACCCGTCGCTTCGACGACGTCGTCGACGAGGTAAAGGGCTTCTTCGAGGCGCACCGCGCGGTGGGAACCTACCCAGGCGGCATCCACATCGAGTTGACCGGCGACGATGTGACCGAATGTCTCGGTGGATCTGAACAGATCGATGAGGCGACTCTGGCGACCCGTTACGAGTCGTTGTGCGACCCGCGACTCAATCACATGCAGTCGCTGGAGTTGGCCTTCCTGGTGGCCGAGGAGTTGGGCGCCCGCTAGCACCGTCCGCGAGATTTCGGCTAACCGAACCGTAGCGCGATCGTGACCGTCGAGCCCTTGTCGATGGTTGAGCCTGCTTTGGGATCGACCGACTTCACGGTGGCGTTGTCAGGAAGTGTTCCGGATAGGATCTCGCTCGGTGTGTCTTTGAACTTCACCTTGAACCCCTGGTCGGCGAGGATCTGCTTTGCTTCCCGCCAGGTCTTGCCTACCACGTCGGGCACCGGAACCTGCGGAACGCCCTTGGAGACCACCAGGTCGACAGTGCCGCCCTTGGCGACGGTTGTCGCGCCGTTCTGCAGCTGTGCCCGGATGACGTTCCCCGCCGGGATAGCGTCGCTCCAGTCGCTGAGGGTGGCCACACCGGTCAGCTCGGCGGCGGCGAGCTTGTTCTGCGCGTCCTTCACGGAGAGGCCAGCGACATCCGGAATCGCGCCGAGCGAGACGACGAGGGTGATCGGCTGCTTCTCGCCGTAATCCTTGACGGTCGTGAGGTCGAGCTTGTCTGCTCCGAACGCGGAGATCACCGTGTCCTTCGGCACTTTGCCGTCGAACAGGAACTGTGACGGTTGCGCCGTGAAGTTAGGTGCGATGCTGGCCAGCGCCACCTTTTCGGTTTGGCCGACCAGTGGTGGCAAAGGAATCGGTTTCGGGCCGAGCGAGGTGACCAGCGTGACCGTGGCGCTGTGTGCCACATGAGTGCCAGAGGCAGGGGTAGTGCGGAGCACCAGTCCTTTGGCGATCTCCGTGGAATATCCCGTCGTCGTCGCCTTCGCCACGGTGAGGTCCGCCTTCTCCAGCTGCGCCGTCGCGGCAGACACGCTTTCCCCGGCGACGCTCGGGATCGCCACCATTGCTCCTGGTCCGACGCCGAAGTACCAGCCGGTGCCGCCTCCGAGTGCGGCGAGCAAGATGATCAGCGCGAACAACCAGAAACCCTTTCGTCGGCGCCGGTCGCTCGCCGCCGACAGAGCCGCCGACTTGTCGGGAATGATCGGACCGGTGCGGTGCCGGGACGCCGGCGCGAGTACCTGAGTCTTCGCGGTAGAGGATGTCGCCGCGGCAGGCAGAACCATCGTGCGGTGTGCCGCTGTCGTGGTCCCGCCACCGGGCGATCGCAAGAGCTCCTGCGTTTCGAGCAACTGCTCCAGCATGACGGATGCGTCGCGTGGGCGCTGGTCGGGATCTCGTGCCGTGGCCCACAGCACCAGTTCGTCCAGTTCGGCGGGCACCCTGGGATTCTTGGTGCTCGGCGTCGGCACCGTGTCGGTGGCGTGCTGCTGGGCAATTTGAAAAGCCTGCTCGCCCTTGAACGGCTGGTCCCCGGCGAGCATCTCGTACAGCATGATCCCGACCGAGTAGATGTCACTGCGGGTGTCGGCAACCCCCCGCGTCACGAGCTCGGGGGAGAGGTATGCGATGGTGCCGAGCAGCGCATTGCCGGTCGCCGTGTTCGCGGTGGCGGCTCGCGCCAGCCCGAAGTCGCCGATCTTGATCCGACCGTCGTCGGCCAGAAGCACATTCTCCGGCTTGAGGTCGCGGTGCACGATCCCGTTGCGGTGCGCTGCAGCCAGCCCGGACAGCACCGCCTCCATGATGTCGAGGGTCTGGTCCGTGGTGAGGATCCGGTGCTCCTGAAGGAGGTCGCGCAGCGTGATCCCCGGCAGGTACTCCATCACCAGGTAGGCGGTCTCGGCATCCTGTCCCTGGTCATACACGTTCACGACGTTAGGGTGCGCGAGCCTGGCGGCCGATCGGGCCTCCTGGATGAACCGTGCCTTGTACTGGGTGTCGTCTGCAAGGTGGCCGTGCATCACCTTGATCGCGACGCGTCGCTCGAGCCGCAAATCGGTCGCCAAGTACACGGTGGCCATGCCACCCCTGGCGATCCGTGAGCGCACCTGATAGCGCCCGTCGATGAGACGGCCGATCAACGGATCAGTGCTGTTGGTGCCCACCAAGGCAGTCTAAAGACAGACCTGCAGAAGGCAGGCTCTAAAACACCGGTTGGCCCGGTTTAGGTGAGTTGATCGAGCCATACCCGGGCGGACGTCTCCCATTTGGCATAAGCATCGGGGTAGGCCGACTGCTGCACCGCCTGCGCGGCCTGCGTCACCGTCATCGACTGCCATCCGGGGATCTCCAGCAGGCCGCGCGTGATGCCCGCATTGGGGTTGCTCGGACCGCCGAAGAACAGTCGCGACGCATACGTCGTGTCGGTGACCTGAGCGGGGGTGCCCCAGCCGGTGCTCGGCCGCTGCTGGAAAAGGCCGAGCGAGTCACGGTCGCCGTAGCCCAGGTTTCGCAGCGACGACTCCTGCATGGCGGCCGAGAGCGCGATCACCAGTGCGAAGTCGTTCACGCGGAGCGACTTGCCCACCGCGATGATGGTTCTGGCATTCGCGGCCATTTCGGAAGTGAGCGCGACCGTCGTCGGACCGCCGGCCGGCACCACTATGGCGCTCGGAATGAGGAGCGTTCTGCCGGTGTAAATGATGCTGGACCAGCTCAAGCCGTTCGCGCTGAGGATCGACTGGATGCTCAGTCCGAACTTACCCGCGATCGAACTGATCGTGTCGCCGGCCAAGATCGTGTAGCGGTCGGGGGTGGCAGTGGGCGAGGTGACGACAGTCCGAACGATGGGAACGACGGCGATCGGAGCGACCGGAGCCGGCGCGGCGGCCGGCGGTGTTGGCCTGGCGGCGGTGGCCGGTTGCCCGGGAATGGCGACGGTCTGACCCGGGTAGATGATGCTGGTCGCGCTGAGGCCGTTCGCGCTGAGCACGGATGCCGCCGATACGTGGAATTTCGCCGCGATCGCGCTGATCGTGTCGCCGCGCACGATGGTGTACCGGCCGGCGTTCGAGCTGGGCTCGCTGGCCTGCGGCGTTGTCGTCACCACAGTGACAGACGCGCCACCGGCGGTGAGCTTGAGCACCTGACCGGGGAAGATGATCGACTTCCAGGCGAGCCCGTTGAGGGCGAGCACCGAGGCGGTGGCCAACCCGAAGCGGCCGGCGATGCCGCTGACAGTGTCGCCGGCGGTCACCCGATAGGTACTCGGCACCGACGCCGTGCTGATGCTGCCGTCAGCCACGACATGGGATGTGATGTGCGTCCCCGCGTGAGCGAGGGCCTCCTTGAGGACCTTGCCCAGATCGGTGGGGGAGACCTTCGGCTTGTCCACCCGCTTGGTGGCGCTGGCCGACTCCACCGGGCCGGTGAAGCCGAGTCCGATCGCCATGGACCCGACGAGAACGATCGGGATGGTGTTGAACAAGGTCTTCGCGCCGCGGCTGCGTTTCTGCTTCGCCACATGGCGAGCAAGGTCATCCTCGTGATCGACAAGACCAGTCATGTTGTTCCCCGTTTCAGTCTCGACCCCCGAGAAGAGCGCCGGTCGCGCAAAAGGCAGCGCAACACACCTGATAAAACTGGCACAGATATAGGTGACTGTCAATTAGTGGGACAGGTGTGACTGGTGTGAATCGAGCGATCTGGCCGTGTTGCGTTCACGAGGTGCCCGGTTTCTGGCAGTCTTGAAGCCGTGACTGACCGTGAACTGACCTGGCTTACCCTTCCCGACCTTGCCGCCCTGCTCGGAATTCCCACCAGTCGGGTGCGCAGGTTGATCGAAGACAGAAGCCTGCTCGCCACCAGGGTCGACGGCGTCCTGCGCGTTCCGGATGTCTTTCTGCGCGACGGCGCGCCGCTTCCAGAACTGCGCGGCACGCTCATCGTGCTCGCGGACAGCGGCTTTACTGGCGAAGAAGCCATGCACTGGTTGCTCTCCGACGAGGAGAGCCTCGGCAAGGCACCGATCGACGCGCTGCTGGATGGCCGCAAGGCCGAGGTGCGCCGGATCGCCCAGGCCCTCGCGATTTAGGCTGCGCGGCGGCTCACCGTATCGGCGAGCTGCACGAGTTGATCGCGCGCAGCGGTGCTCACCGGCGCTGACATGATGGCCTCGGTCGCCAGTTTCACGTTGTGGGCGATGATCCGCTCGACTTGATCGACCGCGCCGCTGTCCCGAATGGATGCTTGAAGCATCCGCACCTGCTGAGCCGAGAGGTCAGGATCGCCGAGCAGTTCATCCACCAGCCGTGAGGCGTTCGGCGGCAGCTTCGTCCTCGCCAGTGCGACGAGCACGGTGCGCTTGCCCTCGCGCAGGTCGTCGCCCGATGGCTTACCGGTGACTTCTGGGTCGCCGAACACTCCGAGCAGATCGTCCCGCAGCTGGTAGGCGATGCCGAGCGGCAGTCCGAATTCGCGCAACGCAGCGACCTGGGCGAGGCTGCCGCCGGCTAGCGCGGCCCCGATCGCCAGCGGAGCTTCCACACTGTATTTCGCCGACTTGTAGACGATCACTCGGTGTGCCCTGCTGAGTAACTCCGCTTCCGGATAGTTCTGCCAAGATTGCTCGTCCAGGATGTCGAGGTATTGCCCCAGCGCCACCTCGGTGCGCATCCGGTTGAATTCGGCGCGGGCGGCGCGATTGGCGTCGAGGTCCGCCACCCGGCGAAGTCCTGAATCGAACAGCTCGTCGCTCCAGACCAAGAGGAGATCCCCGAGCAGCAAAGCAGCGGACGACCCGAACTCGTCGGAGTTGCCGTTCCATCCGGATTGGCGGTGGGTGTCCGAGAAGCGGCGATGCGCGGCGGGCAGCCCCCGTCGGGTGTCCGAGTTGTCGATGATGTCGTCGTGAACGAGCGCGGCCGCGTGGAACATCTCCAACGCGCTGGCCGCGAGCACTACGGCGCCCAGGTCACCGGCGTCCGGATTCGAACGCTGCGCACCCTGCAGCTCGGCCGAGTGGGACACTCCCGACACCGACTGCCAGCCCCAATAGCAGAACAGCGCTCGAAACCGTTTTCCTCCGCGCAGCAATTCACGCGGATATTCGATGAAGGGCTCGAGTTCCGGTGCGATGGACGACAGCAGCGGTTCGCGGTCGCTGAGGAACTGGTCGAGGCGTGCTTGAACCAGGTCAACTAACCGCGTACTCTCAGCCACACATATAGCCTAGCCAGGGACCGCGGCATACAATTGAGGTTTACCACTAGTCGTTTCTGGTCTTGAGAGGAGTCACCGTGCCGCTATCCGAGCAAGAGCAGCACCTTCTCGATGAGATGGAGCGCAGTCTTTATCACAACGATGGTGACATCGTCACCACGGTGAGCAGCCGTGTCGGCAAGCCGAACTATCGTTCCATTGTGGTCGGTATCCTGGGAGGCATTCTCGGCATCGGCATCATCGTCACCGGCGTCGTTGTGCACCTGCCGTTGGTCGGCGTTGCAGGGTTCGTCGTCCTGTTCGGTGGCGTGCTTCTCGCGCTCTCCCATCCCAAACAGTCGGGGCACGTCGGCGACATCCCTGAGCAGGGCCGCGCCAAGCAGAAGGCCGGCTTCATGGACCGGATGAACGATCGATGGGAAAAGCGGCAGAACGACCACGACAACTGACCTGACCGCCTCGCAACAAGGCTGACAAGAAGACCGGCCCCTCGGGTCGGTCTTTTTTTGTGCCCGGTTCACGCCACATTCGAGCTATGTTGGGGAAAATCCCTCCACCCCATAAGAAGCCCGTATCCTTGGACACCACGACACGTAAACAGGGGTGATTTCTCGATTTTCATAGGTTTGTGGATGGAAGTGGAGTAAAGTGGTGGTTACCTGAATCCAGGCCGGAGAGTGAAGGGGACTTGTTCGGTGTTCCTTGGCACATACGCACCCAAACTCGACGACAAAGGCCGGATCATCCTGCCGGCGAAGTTCTGGGACGAACTCGAAGCTGGCATCGTCATTACCCGCGGCCAGGAACGGTGCCTCTACGTATTCAGTGCCCGTGACTTCGGTGAACTGCACGAGAAGATCCGCCAGGCACCGATCACCAGCAAGGAGGGCCGCGATTTCATGCGCCTGTTTCTTTCCGGTGCCGGATCGGAAGTTCCGGACAAGCAGCATCGGGTGACGATCCCCGCAGCCCTGCGCAGCTACGCCGGTCTAGACCGCAATCTCACAGTGATCGGTGCGGGAAATCGTGCAGAGATCTGGGACAGCGAGGCCTGGGACACCTACTACGCCGAGCAGGAAAGCAAGTTCTCAGACACCGCCGAGGAGGTGATTCCCGGACTCTTCTAAGATCCTTGGCCCTGACTCCCAGCCGTACGCCCTGGCACACTTCCCCGGTGCCAGGTCGCAGCGGATGGGGATCAGGGCTCAGGGAACTTTCGTCCGATGTTCATGGCCGACACCGACATCCACACCCCCGTCATGCTCGAGCGGTGCATCCGGTTGCTCAGTCCGGCACTGGAAGCATCCGACTCGGTGCTGGTGGACGCCACTCTCGGCATGGCCGGGCACGCCGAAGCCTTCCTTGCCCGGATGCCGCAGCTGCGGCTCGTGGGGCTGGATCGCGACAGGGACGCGCTTCAGATCGCGTCCCGTCGGCTGGCGCGGTTCGGCGACCGCGTGCACCTGGTACACGCCGTCTACGACGAGATGCCCGACGTGCTCGAATCCCTCGGCATGGCCCAAGTCGCCGGCATCCTGTTCGACCTGGGCGTCTCGTCACTGCAACTGGATCGCGTGCAACGCGGCTTCTCCTATTCTCATGACGCCCCGCTGGACATGCGGATGGATGCGCAGTCGCCGCTGACGGCCGAACTCGTGCTCGCCACCTACAGCGAGGGCGACCTGCGCAAGATCTTCTTCGAGTACGGGGAAGAGCGACTGGCACCGCGATACGCGAAGCGCATCGTCGAGCACCGGACCCAGTCCCCGCTAACAAGTTCGGCACAACTGGTCGAACTGATCAGCGCGGCGACTCCCGCGGCCCTTCACCGCAAGGGCCACCCCGCCAAACGAGTATTCCAGGCGCTGCGCATCGAAGTGAACCAGGAACTAGCGGTGCTCGAGCGCGCCATCCCGGCCGCGCTGAACAGCCTGCAAGTGGAGGGGCGGATCGTCGTCTTGGCTTACCATTCCCTGGAAGACAGGATCGTCAAGCACGATCTCGCTGCCGGATCGCGCTCCAGTGCCCCGGCAGGACTGCCCATCGAACTTCCCGAGCACCGGCCGGAGTTCCGCTTGCTCGTCCACGGTGCCGAGCAGGCCAGCGAGGACGAGAGGGCCGCCAACCCTCGGTCTGCCTCGGTGCGGCTTCGCGCTGCCGAGCGAGTGCGCCCGAGCGTTCGGAGCGCAGCATGAGCGCCGCATACTCGTTGGCCGCGCGTGCCAGTGACGCCGACGAGGTTCAGCTTCAGCCGCGTCACATCGAAATCGTCTCCACGCGCAGCCAGCGTCGCGCCAGGCCCCGGATGGTCTACGCGGCAGTCACGATCGCGGGGCTGTTCGCGATCCTCATCGCGCAACTGCTGCTCAGCATCGCGGTCTCGGACGGTGCCTACCAGATTGCCGCGCTGCAAGGAGTGCAGCGAGAACTCAGCCGCGATCAGCAAACCCTCACCGAACAACTTCACGTCCTGCAATCGCCGCAGCACCTGGCGGCAAATGCCCAGGCACTCGGAATGGTGGCCAATACCAGCACGGCGTTCCTTCGGCTGGCCGATGGTGCGGTGATCGGCACGCCTGTCGCGGCGACCGCCAGCGGTGGAAGCGTGATCGGAGCGGACGGAGCACTGTTGGTTCCGGATTCCTTGTTGAAGGACCTGCCCCTTGCCGCGCAGCCGGCGCAGACGGCCCAGGCCGCGGTCGTGGGCGCGCCTGCTGCCACAGCGGCAGCCGGTTCAGTAGCGTCGGCACCGATACCCGCGCCGATCACTCGGTAACCGCCCGCCACCAGAAGGAATCCGAACGCACGTGAACAGTCCACGAAGAACGCGACGCAGACTGGTGCTCGCCGTGCTCATGACGGTGGCCATTGTCGGTGTGTTCGTGGTGAGACTGGTCGACATTCAGCTCGTGCGCGCCGACGAACTCAACGAAGCGTCGCTCAATAAACGCGCGGTGGCCATGACCACCTATGCGGCGCGAGGGAACATCGTCGACACGAATGGGGTGGTACTGGCGGACAGCGTCATCCGCTACGACATCACCGCGTCGCCGAAGAACGCCAATGACTTCAAACGCACCGACGACAACAAGGTGACGACGAGCGTCTCGGTGTTCAAGGCCGTGGGCGAAGTCGCTGCCATTACGAAACAAGATCCCAGCACCCTGCTGCTCGCGGTCACTAAAAATCGCGAGTCCGATTACACCGTGCTCAGCAAGAGCGTGGACACCGCAACCTACCGGGCCGTGCGCGCGCTGAACATCCCGTGGGTGTACTTCCAGAATCACCCGATCCGCACCTACCCCAACGGTGCCGTGGCGGGCAATGTCGTCGGATTCGTCGGCACCGACGGCCCCCAGAACGGCGTCGAAACCATCCAGAACTCCTGCCTCGCCGCGACCGACGGATCTTCCACTTACGAGCGCGGCGCCGACGGGGTGCGAATTCCGGGCAGCACGGTGACGACGAAGCCGGCGATCCCCGGCGGCACAGTGACGCTCACAGTCGAGAGTGATCTGCAGTTCTTCGCGCAGCAGGCGATCGCCGAGCAAGCCACCGCCATCGGAGCCCAGTCCGCGTCTGCCCTCGTCGTGCGGGTCAAAGACAACCACATCCTGGCCGCCGCCGACTGGCCCAGTGTCGACCCGAACAACGTCGACGGGACACCAGTGGCGAACCTGGGTGCGCTGTCGTTCACCGGCGCCTACGAACAGGGGTCGACGTTCAAGGGCATGACCGCGGCGATGCTCATCGACCAGGGCGCCGCGACTCCCACCACCGGCGTGGTCGTGCCGAGCATCTTCCACACTCCTGAGGGCGGGACGGTGCACGACGCGTTTTACCACCCACCGCTGAATCTCACGCTCACCGGAGTGCTGCAGATGTCGTCCAACATCGGCATCTCGATCCTGGGCACCAGGCTTTCACCCGCCATCCGTTACGACTACATGCGCAAATTCGGGCTGGGGGAGAAGACGGCAGTCGACTTCCAAGGTGAAACCCCGGGCATCCTTCACAAGACCTGGGATGCACAAACCAAGTACAACGTCACCTACGGCCAGGGTGTGTCGGCCAGTGATGCGCAGGTCATCGACATTTACCAGACGCTCGCCAACGGAGGGATGCGGCTGCCACTCACCCTCGTGGAGAGCTGCACGAAGCCAGACGGCACGATTGTGACGCCGGAGCGGCCCGCCGGGGTGCGGGTGGTGTCCGAGCAGGCGGCTAAGACCACCGTCAACATGCTGGAAAGCGTTGCCAGTCGCGGCGAACTCGCACCCCAGCTGCAAATCCCCGGTTACCGGGTGGCGGCTAAGAGTGGAACCGGCGAGGTCCCTGGCCCCGGCGGGTACACGGGCGATAGGGTCGTCTCGGTGGTCGGCATCGCTCCAGCGGAGAACCCCGAGTACGTCGTTCTCGTCTCCTATGTCAAGCCGCGTATCATGAAGACGTCAGCCGCAGCGGCCCCGACCTTCAGAAAAATCATGACGCAGGTGCTCAAAACGCATCGTGTCCCCCCGTCGACAACACCATCGACCAGCCCACCGGCGACATGGTGAGAAAGAGATCGTCTTGACTGCTCGGATTCCTCCGGTGCTCCGACCGGAGCATCCGTCCGCCAGATCGCTCGCCGGATTGGCCGCCGACTTCGGATTGGACCATCGCGGTGCCCTCGAGGGCATCGACATCACCGGGATCACACTGCGCACCACCGAGGTGCAACCGGGCGACCTGTTCGTCGGAATTCACGGCGCGCACCAGCACGGTGCCAGCTTCGCCGAGAAAGCCAAGGAGCGCGGGGCAGTGGCTCTGCTCACCGACGAGGAAGGTGCGCAACTTGCGGCCGACAGCGGCCTCCCGATGGTGATCGTGGACTCGCCGCGGGGCGCACTCGGAGCAGTCTCCGCCTGGGTGTACCAGACCGCGGAACACCCGCCGCTGTTGCTCGGGGTCACCGGAACCAATGGCAAAACCTCCACCGTGTACCTGCTCGAGGCGATACTGAAGCAGTTGGGCCTGGTCACCGGTCTCAGTTCGACAGCCGAACGTCACATCGGAGACGTCAACGTCGTCAGCAGACTGACTACTCCGGAAGCCAGTGAAATGCACGCGTTGCTGGCCAGGATGCGGGAGAGCCAGGTGCGGGCGGCGGCCATCGAGGTCAGCGCGCAAGCACTCAGCAGCAACCGCATCGACGGTCTTCTCTTCGACGTCGTCGCCTTCACCAATCTCAGTCACGACCACCTCGACGACTACGCCACCCTCGAGGATTATTTCTCGGCCAAGCTGCAATTTTTCGAACCGGAACATGGCAGACGCGGCGTAGTGTCCCTGGACTCGGTGTGGGGGCAGCGTGTTGTCGACGGATCGCGCATCCCGGTCACGACGATTTCCACGACGCCGGGCATCGTGGGCGAGTGGAACGTCGAAATCCTCGACGAGCACGCCGCCTACACGCAGTTCCGCCTCACCGGACCGGAGGGGAAAGCTCTCACCACGAAGGTGCCGCTCATCGGCTGGCATATGGCCGCCAACGCGGCATTGTCCATCGTGATGCTCGTGGAAGCCGGATTCGAACTCGAGGCCATCGGGCACGCCCTGCGCGACGGCATCGTCGCCTACCTGCCCGGTCGCACCGAGCGGGTCTCCGGGGATACGGGCCCGTCGGTGTACGTCGATTTCGGCCATAGCCCTGACGCGTTCCTCAATACTCTCGCGGCGGTACGCAAGTTCACACCAGGCAACGTCATCATGGTGTTCGGTGCGGACGGCGATCGGGATGCCACCAAGCGCCACGAAATGGGACGAGTGGCGTCGGAGGGCTCGGACATCCTCGTCATCACCGACCACCACCCCCGCTTTGAGGACTCTCAGTCAATCCGTTCGACACTCATCGAAGGGGCCCGGCGCGCCGAGCATCAAGCCCAACTGCACGAAGTCGCGCAGCCGGAACAGGCCATCCGTTACGCGGTGTCGGTGGCCGGGGCGGGGGACTCGATTCTCTGGGCCGGCCCAGGGCATCAGGATTACCGCGACATCCGCGGCGTTCGTACCCCGTACTCGGCGCGGCAGGAAGCTCGCGACGCGCTGCGCGAAGCCGGCTGGGTGTAAGCCGTGATCGCACTGACGCTGGCCGAACTTGCGGCCTCGACCGACGGCGCCCTTTACCTGCCCGACGGTGTGTCGGCTGACACTGCTGTGAACGGTTCCGTGCAGACCGACTCTCGGCGAGTCACCGGCGGGTCGATCTTTTTCGCCCTGCCGGGGGAGACCACCGACGGCCACCTGTTTGTGCCCGCCGCAGTGGCGGCCGGCGCGGCGCTCGTGATCAGCGAGCGTCACCTCGACACCTCGGTGCCGCAGATCGTGGTGGCGAACGGTGTCGCCGCGCTGGCGGCACTCGCGCGCAGCGTCGTGGCGCGCGTCCGCGCCGAAGGATCCCTGTCGGTAGTCGGCATCACCGGATCCAACGGCAAGACCACGACCAAGAACATGGTGCGAGCCATCCTCGAGAACTCAGGCCCCACCGTGGCCCCCGAGGGTTCGTACAACAATCACGTCGGAGCGCCACTGGCGATGCTGGCCGTCGATCACAGCACCAGGTACCTGGTGGTGGAGATGGGCGCCAATCATCTGGGTGACATCGCCAAGCTGGTCTCCATCGTCACGCCCGATGTCGCAGTGGTGCTCAAGGTCGGGTTTGCGCACGCCGGCGATTTCGGGTCTCTCGCCGCAACCCAACGGGCGAAGTCGGAAATGGTCACCCAGTTGCCTTCCAGCGCCGTCGCGGTGCTCAACATCGACGACGGACTGGTCGCCGAGATGGCCGCGATGACCGCCGCGCGGGTCGCCTGGTTCGGGCTCGGTGACGGAGCCGACGTGCGCGCCGAGAACATCGAAGCCAGCATCGACGGCACCTCATTCACCCTCTGCGAGCCGGGCGCCAACCACAGGGTGACCCTGCGCATCCTCGGCGAACACCACGTGATGAACGCGCTAGCCGCGCTGAGTGTTGCCAGCCAGCTCGGCGTGCCGATGTCGGAGGCGATCGGTGCGATCGAGCGCATGGTCAAGGCCGAGCGGTGGCGCATGGAAGTGCTGCACCCCGGGGGAGGCATCGTCGTGATCAACGACGCATACAACGCCAGCCCGGATTCCATGGCAGCCGCACTGAAAACCCTCGCGCAAATCACGGCAGCCGATCAGCGGTCGGTTGCGGTGCTCGGCGAGATGGCTGACCTCGGCGACATCGCCGACGAGGAGCACGACCGCATCGGCAGGCTCGTGGTGCGCCTGAACATCGGCAAACTCGTCGTCGTCGGACACCGCGCCCGTCACATCCACAACGCCGCAGGGCTCGAAGGCTCGTGGAACTTCGAATCGGTGCTCGTCCCCGACGCCGATGCCGCCCTCGAGTTCCTGAGCACCGAGCTGCGTGACGGCGACGTCGTGCTGGTGAAGTCCTCGAACTCGGCGAAGCTGCGCTTCCTCGGCGATCGCCTGGGAGGCGTCAGCTAATGCTCTCGCTGCTGTTCGCCGCCGTCCTGTCGATGATCTTCACGCTCGGCCTCACCCCGATCTTCGCGAGGTCGTTCCGACGGATGAACCTGGGCCAGTTCATCAGGGCAGACACGCCGACGACCCACGTCGTCAAACGCGGAACGCCCACCATGGGCGGGGTCATCTTCATCGCCGGGGCCCTGGTCGGTTATTTCGGCGGACACCTCCTCGGCGGCGGACGGCCCAGCGCCTCCGCACTGCTGGTCATCCTGATGATGGTGGGCGTCGGCTTCATCGGCTTCGTCGACGACTTCATGAAGGTCAGCCGACACAACAGCCTCGGACTGGCCGGACCGTTCAAGGTCCTCGGCACGGTCATCGTTGCCATCGTCTTCGCCATCCTGGCGCTCACCCACGAGGACTCCAACGGTGTGACTCCCGCTTCGACGGCGGTATCGTTCGTGCGCGACCTGCCGTTCGACTTCGTCGCGATCTTCGGCGGCAGCATCGGCGTCATCGTCTTCGTCGCGTGGATCGCGTTTATCACCACGAGCGTCTCAAACGCCGTCAACCTCACCGACGGCCTAGACGGGTTGGCGGCCGGCGCCTCGATCTTCGCCATCGGCTCGTACATCATCATCGGGTTCTGGCAGAACCAGCAGAACTGCCTCGGGAAGGTCCTCGAGGAAAACGTGTTCAAGTGCTACACGGTCTCACAACCGTTCGACCTGGCCACCATCGCCGCTGCCATTGTCGGATCACTGATCGGATTCCTGTGGTGGAACACCTCGCCAGCACAAGTGATGATGGGGGACACCGGAGCGTTCGCTCTCGGTGGTGCCCTCGCCGCGCTGGCGATTCTGTCCCGCACCGAGCTGCTGTTGGTGTTCATCGGCGGGCTGTTCGTCATGGTGACCGGATCGGTGATCCTGCAACGCGGCTACTTCAAGCTCACCAAAGGCAAACGCATCTGGCGGGCCACTCCGATCCACCACCATTTCGAAATGAAGGGCTGGCCAGAGGTCACGATCGTCGTGCGGTTTTGGATCATCTCCGGGCTGTTCGTGGCCGCTGGCGTCGGCATTTTCTATCTCGAATGGGTCTCGCGAGTCGCCGCGTGAGAAACGCACACGAGGTCGACTCCCTGACCGGATGGACGGCGCCATGGCAGGGCCTCCGCGTCGCGGTGCTCGGGCTCGGTGTGACCGGCTTCTCGGTGGCCGACACCCTCGCCGAACTAGGCGCCAGTGCGCTGGTGCTCGCGCCATCTGCTGACGAGAAGACAGCCGACCTACTGGACGTCTTGGGGATCCCGCTGGTGCTGTGCGACCTCGAGGGGGTGCGCGCGCTGACCGAACTGGAAGCGTTCGCGCCCGAACTGGTCGTGGTGTCGCCCGGGTTCCGGCCGCGGCATCCGCTGGTCGCCTGGGCCGGTGAACACTCAGTGCCGGTGTGGGGCGATGTTGAGCTGGCCTGGCGGCTGCGCGATAAGACCGGAACGGCGGCGCCCTGGCTCGCCGTCACTGGCACCAACGGCAAGACCACCACCGTGCAGCTCACCGCCGCGATGCTCACCGCCGCCGGCAAACGGGTCGCCGCCTGCGGGAACGTCGGGATGCCCGTCCTCGATGCGATCCGCGACCCCGCAGGCTTCGACGCACTCGTCGTGGAACTGTCCAGCTTCCAACTGCACTACATCAACAGCATCGCCCCCCACGCGAGCGTGTGCCTCAACGTCGCTGCCGACCACCTGGATTGGCACGGCTCCGCGCAGGCCTACCGCCAGGCGAAGGCCAAGGTGTACCACAACACCGTGGCGGTGTGCTTGTTCAATCGTGCCGACGACGCCACCCGGTCGATGGTGGAAGACGCCGACGTGGCAGAAGGCTGCCGTGCCGTCGGATTCGGCCTTGGCATTCCAGTGCCTGGCGACGTCGGCGTGGTCGACGGCATCCTCTGCGATCGTGCGTTCCACAAGGACTACCGGCACGCTGCGGTCGAACTGGTTCACGTGGACGAGTTGGCGGCGGTGGGACTGGACAGCCCCCACATGGTTCAGAACGTGCTCGCCGCATCCGCGCTGGCGCTCAGCGTGGGAACGTCGGCCGGCGCGATCCGGACCGCGCTCGGCGCTTTTCGGATCGACCACCACCGCACGGAGGTCGTTGCCGAGCGGGATGGCCTCCGCTGGGTCGACGATTCCAAGGCCACCAACCCGCACGCCGCCCACGCCGCTCTGGCGTCCTGTCCTTCGGTGGTCTGGATCGTCGGCGGCTTGCTCAAAGGCGTGGACGTCAACCACCTCGTCGAGAGCGAAGCCGGTCGACTGCGCGCCGCCGTGGTGATCGGCGCCGATCGACACGAGCTCGTCGCGGCATTCGCACGACACGCGCCGGCGCTCCCGGTGTTCGAGGTCGACACCGTTGACACTGAACAGGTGATGCCGACTGCTGTCAGGTTGTCGGCTGCTGTTGCACGCAGCGGAGACACGGTGCTCTTGGCTCCCGCTGCCGCATCGATGGACCAATTCAAGAACTACGCGGACCGCGGAGCGAGATTCGCAGCGGCAGTGAACGACATGTTGGGAGGTGGGGCGGATGACGACGAGCCTTCCTCGCCAGCAGCCTCGCCGGACCGGTAAGCCCACCCCACCGGACGCCACTGGCCAACGCGAGCATCGCAGTTCCGGCGCCGCCGTCGTCGCGGTCAAGAAAATCTTCGCCGCCGAAACCGGCAACTTCTTCCTCCTGCTCGGAGCAACACTGTTCCTGGTCACCTTCGGGCTGGTGATGGTGCTGTCCTCCTCGGCGGTGTCCTCGTACAAGAGCACCGAGGACTCCTTCAGTGGCTTCGCCCGGCAGGGGCTGTTCGCCATGCTGGGGATTCCGCTGATGCTGATCGCCTCCAGGATGCCGGCCGTCTTCTGGCGCAAATGGGCGGGTCTCGCCATGATCGTGGCGATCGGACTGCAGTTCCTCGTCGTCGCAACACCGCTCGGCGTGGAGCACGGCGGCAACACCAACTGGATCAGCATCGGCTCGATCAACCTGCAACCGTCCGAACTGGCGAAGGTCGCTCTGGTCATCTGGCTGGCACTGACCCTGGCCAAGAAACGGGACGTGCTCGACGACTGGCGACAGTGGGCGATGCCACTGATTCCCGTTGCCGGCGCCGCCATCGGATTCGTGCTACTCGGGCAGGATCTGGGGACCTCGATCATCCTGATCGCCATGGTGTTCGGAGCGCTCTTTTTCGCCGGAGTGCGGCTGCGACACCTGTTCATCCCGCTGGTGGTTATCGGAGCGGTCGGGCTCGCGCTCGGCAGCGCGACGAACTCCCGCCAAGACCGCATCTCGGCGTGGTTGGGCGGATGCTCCTCCGACGCGGACTACTCGGGACTGTGCTGGCAGACCCTGCACGGCTGGTGGGCGCTGGCATCGGGGGGACTGTTCGGCGTCGGACTCGGAAACTCCAAGGCGAAATGGTCATGGTTGCCGGAGGCGGACAACGACTTTATTTTCGCGATCATCGGCGAAGAACTCGGCCTGATCGGTGCCGTGCTGGTGCTCGTCTTGTTCATCGTGCTCGCCATCGCGTTTGTGCGCATCATCCGTGCCAACACCGACCCGTTCGCACGCGTAGCGGTGAGCGTGGTGATGATGTGGATCATCGGTCAGGCGTTCGTCAACATCGCCGTGGTGTTGGGCATGCTGCCGGTACTCGGAGTGCCGCTGCCGCTCATTTCCGCCGGCGGATCGGCCCTGGTCACCTCCCTGGTGGCGATCGGCATTGTCTTGTCGTTCGCCCGACATCCGACTGTTCGTGACGCCTCCGATCAGCCGCGACGCTCCGGCCGGAAGCCGTCCAGCCGGTGACCCGCTACCTTCTCGCCGGCGGCGGCACTGCCGGGCACGTCAACCCACTGCTCGCGGTCGCCGACCGGATCAAGGACCGCGAACCCGACGCGGTGGTTCTCGTGCTCGGGACGGCGCAGGGTCTGGAGTCGCGGCTGGTTCCGGCGCGCGGATACGAGCTGCTGATCGTGGACAGGCTGCCGTTTCCGCGCGCACTCTCGGCGTCGGTGGCACGGTTCCCGAGACGGTTCAGTTCGATCGTGCGCAGCGTTCGGAAGTTGATCGCCGAGCACGCCATCGACGTCGTCGTCGGCTTCGGCGGGTACGTCTCCGCGCCCGCCTACCTTGCCGCTCGTGCCGAGAAGGTGCCCATCGTAATCCACGAAGCGAACGCCAAACCCGGGATGGCGAATCGGCTCGGCAGCGTCATGACCGGCCACGTCGGCGTCGCGTTCGCCGGGACCAGGCTCCGGCGCGCACGACTGGTGGGCATGCCGCTGCGCCGAGAGATCGAACACCTCGACCGGCACGCCACCAGGCGCGACGCGATTGCCTTCTTCGGGCTCGATGCAAGCCGTCTGACCCTTTTGGTGACCGGCGGATCCCAGGGCGCCAGACAGCTCAACGCCACGATCTATGCCGCGGCTGCGTCGATTCTCGGCACCGGATGGCAGATTCTGCACATCACCGGCGAGAAGTCAGATTTGCCGGCGTCGGGCCTTCCCGGTTACGTGACGGTCCGCTATTGCGACCGGATGGAGTTGGCGCTGGCCGCAGCGGACCTCGTCGTGTCGCGTGCGGGCGCGGCCACGGTGAGCGAGCTGATGGGTTTGGGGCTCCCGGCCGTCTACGTGCCGCTGGCCATCGGGAACGGCGAACAACGAAGGAACGCGAAGTCCCAGGTCGCCGTCGGTGGTGCGCTGGTCGTGGAGAACGCGGACTTCACCCCGGAGTGGGCGTCGTCGCAGCTGGTATCGCTGCTGCTGAACCGGCCGCAGATCGCCGACATGGCGGCGCGCACCAGCGCGGTCGGCACGCGTGACGGTGCCGACCGCACGGTAGACCTCATCCAAGACGCCCTTCGCGGGACCCGAAAGCAGCGGCAGTGATCAAGTCGGACTTTTCCCAGACCATGCCAGGGCACGTGGGGAATGTGCACTTCGTCGGAATCGGCGGCGCCGGAATGAGCGGCATCGCGCACCTCTTCGTCGCCGACGGCATCTCGGTCAGCGGGTCAGACATCCGGGACACCGCTGCTGTGCGCGCGCTCGAGGCCGAGGGCGTCAGCGTGGCGATCGGTCATGCGGCCGAGAATGTACTCGGAGCCGACACCGTTGTGGTCAGCGGCGCCATCGCGGAAGACAACCCCGAATATCTCGCGGCCCGGGCCGCCGGCATCCCGGTGCTGCACCGTGCCGTGGCCCTGGCGTGGCTGACCGGGAAGCACCGCCTGGTGGCGGTGGCCGGCGCCCACGGAAAGACCACGTCCACCGGGATGATTGTCACGGCGCTGCTGCGGCTCGGTGCGGATCCGAGCTTCGTCAACGGCGGTGTGCTCAGTGACCTCGGCGTGAGTTCGGCCGCCGGGGCAGGGGACCTGTTCGTGGTCGAGGCCGACGAATCGGACGGTTCGTTCCTGCTGTACAACACCGCCGTCGCCCTCGTGACGAATGTAGACCCCGATCACCTGGACCACTACGGGTCGCGCGAAGCATTCGAGGACGCGTTCGTGCGGTTTGCGAGCCACGCGTCGGAACTCGTCGTGATCTCCAGCGACGACCCAGGAGCGGTGAAGATCACGCAGCGGCTGCACGAGGCGCGCGTCATGACCTTCGGCACCGACCCTGGCGCCGACATCCGGCTGCACTCCGTCGTCTCGGGCGGCACAGTGTCGTTCGTAGTGACCTATCTCGGCGAGGACTATCCGGCAACCCTCACCGTTCCCGGGTTGCACAACGCCCTCAACGCCGCCGGCGCGTTCGGGGTGCTCGTCGGGTTGGGCTACCCGCCCAGCGATGCGTTGGCCGCGGTCTCCGGATTTGAGGGCACGCAGCGCCGCTTCGAATTCAAGGGTGAGGTGCGCGGAGTGCGCGTCTACGACGACTTCGCCCACCACCCCACCGAGATTGCAGCTGCACTCGCCGCTGCCCGGGGAGTCGTCGGCGCCGGCAGGCTGCTGCCGATTTTCCAGCCTCACCTCTACAGCCGTACCCGGCTGCTCGCCGCCGAGTTCGCGCGCACCTTCGAGACCTTGGCCGACCACACCACTGTGGTGCCCATTTACGGAGCGCGACAGGAACCCGAGCCCGGAGTGACCGGGGCACTGATCACCGATCGCTTCGACAACCCAGACAACGCCCGCTACCTGCCGGAGTGGGACGACGCTGCGCGGCACGCCGCATCCGTCGCACGATCGGGCGACATCGTTCTCACCATGGGCGGCGGAGACATTTACCGGATCGTCCCGGATGTTCTGCGCGCGCTCGAGGAACGCGCCGCCGGCCGACAGGACTGATGGCACGAATATGAAGCGACCACAGGGCTTCGACGCGTCGACCCCGGCGACCCCGGGGGCGCCGGAACGTCGGACTGCGAAACGCGCGCCCGCCAAGGTCGGCTCTGGTGCGAGCACGGCCGCCACCGTGACGAAAGTCGCTGCCGCGAAGCGGCCGGGCCGCGAGTTGGCCAAGATCGCCAGGAAACGGCGCCGCTTCGAGAAGGACGAGATTCGACGCTTCACCAGGCGATCCCGGCATCGCCGGGCGCTCTGGCTGACTACCGGATCGCTGATTCTCGTACTCGCCGCGCTGGTAGCGGTCGCGGTGTACTCCCCGCTGCTTGCGCTGCGCACCATTACCATCGACGGCGCCTCGCGCGTCAAGGCGAGCGAGGTGCACTCGGCGATCGATGGCCAACTCGGTACACCGCTCGCCCTGGTCGACTACGGAGCCATCACCCGGGAACTGTCCGCGTTCCCGCTGATCCGGAGCTTCGTCACCGAGACGGTACCGCCCGACACGCTGGTGATCCACCTCGTCGAGCGAGCACCCGTGGGAGCTCTCGCCAGCTCGTCCGGCTACGACGTGGTCGACCCAGCCGGCGTCGTCATCCAATCCGCCCCGGAACGACCTCCGGGCATCCCGCTCATCGACATCGGCGGCGCCTCAGCCCAGAGCCCGGCCTTCAAGGCGGTCGTGGAGGTGTTGTTGGCATTGCCGGACTCGATGCTCGCCACCATCGAAAGCGCCACGGCCCAGACCAAGGACGACGTCACCTTCGTGCTGGCCGGTGTCGGGCAGCGCGTGGTGTGGGGCAGCGCGGACCGGTCGGCGCTCAAGTCACGCGTGCTGCAAGAACTCATTGCCACCCAAGACCCCTCGCACCGGGTGGAGTACGACGTGACGGCGCCGCTCAGCCCGGTGCTGCGTCCGGTTGGCTGAGAATCAGCCCCACTTCGCGACACGCGGGAGCGCCTGCGGCGGCGGCCGGGCTGCCGCCCTTAGCTTCTAATCAGGAAATGCATACTGAGCATAACTTTAAGCTTCTACCTGAGGTTGACAGTTTCCAGCGGAGGCCGGACGTGACATCGAACCAGAACTACCTAGCAGTGATCAAGGTCGTCGGAATTGGCGGCGGCGGTGTGAACGCCGTCAACCGGATGATCGAACTGGGGCTTCGTGGGGTGGAGTTCATCGCGATCAACACCGACGCACAAGCACTCTTGCTCAGCGACGCCGACGTCAAGCTTGACGTGGGCCGCGAGATCACGCGAGGCCTGGGTGCCGGTGCTGATCCTGAGGTGGGCCGCCGCGCTGCCGAAGACCACGCGGAGGAGATCGAAGAGGCCCTCGCGGGTGCCGACATGGTCTTCGTCACCGCGGGAGAGGGTGGCGGAACCGGTACCGGTGGCGCTCCCATCGTCGCGCGCATCGCCCGATCGATCGGCGCGCTCACCATCGGCGTGGTCACCAGACCGTTCGGCTTCGAGGGCAAGCGTCGGGCCGCGCAGGCCGAAGTGGGCATCACCACCTTGAAGAACGAGGTCGACACCCTCATCGTGGTGCCTAACGACAGGCTGCTGGAGATCAGCGACAGAGGGATCAGCTTCCTCGAGGCGTTCGCCACCGCGGATCAGGTGCTGCTCGCCGGCGTGCAAGGCATCACCGACCTGATCACGACTCCCGGTCTGATCAACCTCGACTTCGCCGACGTGAAGTCTGTTATGCAGGGCGCCGGATCGGCGCTGATGGGCATCGGCTCCTCGCGCGGCGCCGACCGGGCAATCAAGGCCGCGGAACTGGCCGTCGCCTCCCCACTGCTTGAAGCCAGCATCGACGGCGCCCACGGCGTGCTGCTCTCGATCCAGGGCGGTTCCAACCTCGGAATCTTCGAGATCAACGACGCCGCCAGACTGGTGCAAGAGGCGGTGCATCCGGAGGCCAACATCATCTTCGGCGCCGTGATCGACGACACCCTCGGCGATGAGGTCCGTGTCACCGTGATCGCGGCCGGCTTCGACGGTGGGGAGCCATCCGCCAAGAAGCAGGAGCGTCGCGCGACCTTCGTCATGGCCGGCGCGCCGGACCAGTCGCTCAGCCAGGGGCAGGAAGCGCACGAGTCGGCGACGGAATGGTCGGGGGAGGCGGAGCCGCCTGCTGCGCCGAAAGACCCGATCTTCGACGAAGAAACGGACGATCTGGATATTCCGGATTTCCTCAGGTAGTGCTGGATAGATCGCCCAGGATGCTCGCGGAACGGCTGGAGGCGCTGCGCTGGTCCATCGCGGATGCCGCCTCGCTAGCCGGCCGGAGCGTGGCCGACATCCACCTCATCGCGGTCACCAAGTTCCAACCAGCCGACGTGGTGCGAGAGCTCTACGAGCTCGGCGTGCGGGACTTCGGCGAGAGTCGGCACCAGGAGGCTCGTGGCAAGGCGGCAGAACTGTCGCAGCTCGATCTCAGGTGGCACTTCGTGGGCCAGCTGCAGACCAAGAAGGCGCGACAAGTGAGTGGTTACGCGAACGTGATCCACTCGATCGACCGGGTTGGCCTGGTCGACGCGTTGACCGGGGGACCGGACATCCGGGACTGCTTCGTGCAACTCAACCTGACCGACGACCCCGGTCGCGGCGGAATCGCCCTCACTGACCTCGAACCGCTTGCCGAGGCAGTGGTTGCCGCTCCCGGTCTGCGGTTGCTGGGCGTCATGGCGGTGGCGCCGCTCGGCGCCGATCCGCGCCGGTCGTTCGCGAGGGTGCGGGCCGCCTCCGAGCGGGTTGCCGCGGTCGATCCTGAGGCGGTCTGGATCTCCGCAGGCATGTCCGGCGACTACCGCGAAGCCATCCTCGAAGGCGCGACACACCTGAGGATCGGCACGGCAATCACGGGAAACCGGCCCGTAGCCGGTTAATCTGGAGACACGTGTTTCACCACAGGAGGCAAGAAATGGCCAATCCGCTGCGCAAGACCATGGTTTATCTAGGGCTCGCCGACGAGGACCTCGACTACGAGGACGCCACTGCCCACACGCCCGCCGCGCAGGCGCCGGCGGCACAACCAACGCACCAGTCCGCGGTCAGTGTGCCAAATCGTGCGCCCGTGACGCCGTTGCGTCGGTCATCGATGCCCCGAACCGCGCCGCCCGCCGAAATGAACGAGATTCTCACCGTGCATCCGCGTCAATACCGCGACGCGCAAGTCATCGCCGAAAGCTTCCGGGACGGCATCCCGGTCATCATCAACCTGACCCAGATGAGCGAGTCGGACGCACGACGCCTCATCGACTTTGCCAGCGGGCTCTCGCAGGGGTTGTACGGAAAGATCGAGCGGGTGACGTCGAAGGTGTTCCTGTTGTCTCCGGCGAACGTTGCGGTGAGTGGCGAAGGCGCTGACCCCAGTGTGGACGTCGACGCGTCGTTCTTCGTGCATTCCTGATCGCGGTGCGCACCTCTGACCGCGACCCGTTCCTCGTCGCGTTGCCAGCGGAGTCACCGTTGTCCGGGCCGGCAGCCGGCGCGACGCCGTGATGCTCGTCTCGATCGTTGCGACGATCCTCTACTATCTGCTTTTGATCTATTTTTTCGTACTGTGGGCGCGGTTTATTTTGGACCTGCTCCGCAACTTCTCTCGGAGTTGGCGACCCCGCGGGATCGGGCTCGTGCTGGCCGAAGTAGTTTTCTCCCTCACTGACCTACCGATCCGCACGCTCAGGCGGGTGATTCCGCCCATTCGGGTCGGCGGCGCGGCTCTCGATTTCGCGTGGAGCGTCGTCATGCTCGTGGTGATCATCCTGATTTACCTCACACTGGCCCTGAGCGCATCCCCCGTCGTTGTGTAATCTGTGATGGTGGCCGTCGGTCACAGGGAGTCGGGGCCCATCCTGCTCTTAAACTTTGCTAGCGTTAACCGAACGTCGCACATGGCGTTCTAACGAGTTTTGAGGTGAGCACATGGCCCTGACGCCAGAAGACGTGGTTAACAAGCGCTTTCAGCCGACGAAGTTCCGCGAAGGCTACGACCAGGACGAGGTCGACGACTTCCTCGACGAGGTGGTTGTCGAGTTGCGTCGCTTGGGCCAGGAGAACGAGGAACTGCGTCAGCGCCTCATCGCCAGCGAATCACGGATCAACGAGTTGCAGCGCAGCGGTGGTCAATCGCAGGGCTACAACGGCTACCAGCCGCCACAGATCCCGGCCCCCGCGGCACCGGCCGCGGTGGAGGCTGCGCCGGTCGCGGCAGAGCCCGTAGCGGTTCCCGTACCGGTCGTCACGCCGGCTCCGGTCGATGACATTGATTCCAACAGCACCAATAACCTTCTGCAGCTGGCGCGCCGGCTGCACGAGGAGCACGTGCGCGATGGCATCCAGAAGAAGGAGGCCCTCATCGCGGAGGGCCAGGCCACCGCGGACCGTCTCGTCTCGGAGAGCGAAGCCAACGCCGAGCGTTTGGTCAGCGAGAGTCAGGCCAATGCCGACCGCGTACTGAGCGAAGCTCAGGCGGCCGCGGAGAAACTGGTCGGCGATGCCGAGGTCCAACAGCGCGAGCAGATCGGTGCCCTGGAGAAGGAGCGCACGTCGCTCGAGCAGCGCATTGATGACCTGCGCACTTTCGAGCGTGAATACCGCCAGAAGCTCAAGGGCCACATTGAGGGACTTCTCCACGACCTCGAGTCGTCATCGACGGGCGCTGCCTCCGGCAACGGGTCGGCGGCGGTAAGCGCGTCGACGAGCTACCAGGACTTTGGCGGTCGCTGAACCGGCGGAGGTCCACACGACCAGTAAAGCCCGCATTAGTGGGCGGGCGCTGGTCGTCGTGGCGCTCGTCGCAGTGGTCGTGTACTGCCTCGATCAGTATTCAAAACTCCAGATCGTCTCGCACCTCAAAGAGGGGGAGCAGATTCCGGTGCTGGGCGAATTGCTCCAGTTTCACTTCGTCAAGAACTCGGGGGCCGCATTCTCCCTCGCCGGCGCATACACGTGGTTTTTCACACTTGCTGCGATCTGCGTGACGGTGTTCATCGTGTGGTTCGCTCGCCGCATCCGCTCGATGGGCTGGGCTGTGCTGTTCGGGATGCTGCTGGGCGGCACCACCGGCAACCTGACCGACCGACTCTTCCGGGAGCCGTCCTTTGGTCAGGGCCACGTCGTCGACTTCCTCCAGGTGTGGGGGTTCCCCGCCATATTCAACGTCGCAGATTCGTTCATCGTCGCCAGCATGGGCCTGTTCATCATCCTGACCGTGCGCGGGATCGGTCTCGATGGCAAACGCGTCTCCCGCGCTGCGGGCGAACCGGCGGATGCGCCACCGCACGACCACCGGCCGCCGGCACAGCAGCCGCCTGCCCAGCAGTAAGCCATGGAAACCAGGAGCCTCCCGGTGCCCGATGGGCTCGCCGGAGAGCGGGTGGACGCGGCCATTGCCAAACTGCTCGGCTTCTCCCGCAGCTTCGCCTCAACGGTTATCGACGACGGCGGCGTCACGGTTGACGGTGTTGCGGTTGGCAAGTCCGAGCGGCTGAAATCCGGCGAGTGGCTGGAGGTGTCCTGGACACCGCGCCAGGAACCCACCGTCATCCCGATCCGGGTGCCAGGCTTCACGATCGTGTACGACGACGACGATCTGGTGGTCATCGACAAGCCCGTGGGAGTTGCCGCGCATCCCTCGGTGGGCTGGGATGGGCCCACGGTGCTCGGAGCGTTGGCCGGAGCCGGTTTCCGGGTGGCGACCTCCGGAGCGCCGGAGCGCGCAGGGATCGTGCACCGGCTGGATGCGGGCACCAGCGGCCTGATGGTCGTCGCGAAGAGCGAGTCGGCGTATTCGGCGCTCAAACGAGCCTTCCACGATCACGAAGTGACCAAGATCTACCACGCCGTCGTGCAGGGCCACCCGGATCCCTCCGCCGGCACGATCGACGCCCCGATCGGCAGGCACCCCGGCGCGCGGTGGAAGTTCGCGGTGACGGAGGGCGGGAAGCCGTCGGTCACGCACTACAAAACCCTCGAGGCGTTCCGCAGTGCCTCGCTGCTGAGAATTAATCTGGAGAGCGGGCGCACCCATCAGATCAGGGTGCACATGGCCGCGCAACGGCACCCGTGCGTCGGTGATGCGATGTACGGTGCCGACCCGGCGATCGCGGCACGGCTCTCGCTGACCCGACAGTGGCTGCACGCCGTCGAACTCGGCTTTCGGCATCCGACGACGCGACAGCCCGTCGTCTTTCATACCGGCTATCCCGCCGACCTGCAGCACGCCCTCGAAATCCTCCGCGCGGACTAGCGGTTTCTCCGTGAAACGGGATGGGGACGGCGGTGTCGACGATGGATGATGCCCCTCTGACTTAGGCTGGTAGGACCCTCGAACAGTCGGAGAAGTTGTGGCACCCAGCAAGGATTCCTTCGTGCACCTGCACGTGCACAGCGAGTACTCCATGCTGGATGGCGCAGCCCGGGTCAAGCCTTTGATCGACGAGGCTGTCGCCCAGGGGATGCCGGCCATCGCGATGACCGACCACGGCAACATGTTCGGCGCGTACGACTTCTGGCACGTCGCGACGGCGGCGGGAATCAAGCCCATTATCGGCACCGAGGCTTACGTCACTCCCGGCACCGCTCGTGGTGACCGCACGCGCGTGCGCTGGGGTAACGGCGGAGGAGACGACGTTTCCGGCAGCGGGGCGTACACCCACATGACGCTGCTCGCCGAGAACAACGTGGGAATGCACAACCTATTCCGGATGTCGTCGCTCGCGTCGATCGAGGGCTTCTACTTCAAACCGCGGATGGACCGCGAACTGCTCAGCAAATATTCGGACGGCGTGATCGGCACCACCGGATGCGCCGGAGGCGAGATCCAGACCCGGCTGAGGCTGGGACAGTACAACGAAGCGCGCAAAGCCGCCGCCGACTTCCGGGACATCTTCGGCGCCGACAATTTCTACTGCGAGATCATGGACCACGGCATCGACGTCGAGCGCCGCGTCATCGGGGAACTGTTGCGATTGGCCAAAGACCTGGGACTGCCGCTCCTTGCGACCAACGACCTGCACTACGTGCACGCTGGCGACGCCGGCGCCCACGCGGCGCTGCTGTGCGTGCAATCGGCCTCGACCCTCGACGACCCGAACCGGTTCCACTTCGATTCCGACGAGTTCTACCTGAAAAGCGCCGAGCAGATGCGGTCGCTGTTCCCCGACCATCCCGAGGCGATCACCAACACGCTGGCGCTCGGTGAACGCTGCGAGGTGTCGTTCGTGCACCGCGACCTGATGCCGCGCTTCACGGTACCGCAGGGCGAGACCGAAGCCAGCTGGTTCGAAAAAGAGGTCGCGCGCGGGATGCAACGGCGCTTTCCGGAAGGGCCCAGCGAAAAACACCTCGCCCAGGCCCAGTACGAGGTCGACGTGATCAAGCAGATGGGCTTCCCCGGCTACTTTCTCGTCGTCGCCGACTACGTCGGCTGGTCCAAGAGCCAAGGCATCCGTGTCGGTCCGGGGCGCGGTTCGGCTGCCGGCTCGATGGCCTCCTACGCGATGGGCATCACCGAACTCGACCCGATCAAGCACGGACTCATCTTCGAGAGATTCTTGAACCCGGAGCGAGTGTCGATGCCTGACGTCGACGTCGACTTCGACGATAGGCGTCGCGGCGAGGTGATCCGATACGTCACCGAGAAGTACGGTTACGACCGGGTTGCGCAAATCATCACCTACGGCAGCATCAAGGCCAAGCAGGCGCTCAAAGACAGTTCACGCGTTCTGGGCATGCCGTACTCGGTGGGGGAGAAGCTCACCAAAGCCATGCCGCCGGCGATCCTCGGCCACGAAGTGTCGCTGAGCGACCTCGTCGACCGCGACGCGGAGCGGTACAAGGAGGGCGCTGATTTCCGAGCGGTGCTCGAGAGCGACGTGGACGCCGCCAAGGTGTTCGAGACCGCCCGCGGCATCGAGAACATGAAGCGGCAGTGGGGAGTGCACGCGGCCGGCGTGATCATGTCCGCCGAACCGCTCCTCGACGTGTTGCCGATCATGAAGCGGGAAGACGACGGCGCAATCATCACCCAGTTCGACCAACCGCCGTTGGAAAAACTGGGCCTGATCAAGATGGACTTCCTCGGGCTTCGGAATCTCACCCTGATCGACGACGCATTGCAGTCAATCGAGCAGAACACCGGTGCACCGCTGCCCATCGAAGACCTCGACCTCGACGCTGACCAGAAAACGTACGATCTCCTGGCGCGCGGGGACACCCTCGGCGTGTTCCAGCTCGACGGTGGCGCCATGCGGTCGCTGCTCAAGCAGATGAAACCCACCAACTTCGAGGACATCTCCGCCCTCATCGCCCTGTACCGGCCGGGCCCCATGGGGATGAACTCGCACATCAAATACGCGCTGCGCAAGAACGGCCTCGAACAGATCGAGGCGATCCATCCGGAGCTGGAAGAGCCGCTGCACGAAATCCTCGGCGGCACCTACGGGCTGATCGTCTATCAGGAGCAGGTGATGGCCGTCGCCCAGAAGATCGCCGGCTTCACCCTCGGCCAGGCCGATATCTTGCGCCGCGCGATGGGCAAGAAGAAGAAATCCGAGCTGGATAAGCAGTATGCCGCCTATTCGGCCGGCGCGAAGGCCAACGGCTACAGTGACGAGGCGACCAAGGTGCTCTGGGACACCCTTATGCCGTTCGCCGGTTACGCCTTCAACAAGGCGCACAGCGCCGGCTATGGCGTGCTCAGCTACTGGACCGCGTACCTGAAGGCCAACTATCCAGCCGACTACATGGCGGCGCTGCTGACCAGCGTGGGCGACTCCAAGGATAAACTCGCGCTCTACCTCAGCGAATGCCGCAGGATGGGCATCCGCGTGCTGGCGCCGGATGTGAACGAATCCAGTGTGAATTTCACCGCCGTCGGCGGCGATGTGCGTTTCGGTCTCGGCGCGGTGCGCAACGTCGGCGCCCACGTAGTCGAGGGCATCCGGCAGGCGCGCGAGGAGAAGGACCGGTTCACCTCCTTCCACGACTTCCTGAAGAAGGTGCCGATCTACGTCGCGAACAAACGCACAGTGGAGTCGCTGATCAAGGCCGGCGCGTTCGATTCCCTCGGGGCGACCAGGCGCGCCATGCTTGAAATCCACGAGGATGCCATCGACGTCGCTGTGAGCCGCAAGCGCAACGAAGCCAACGGACAGGTGGACCTCTTCGAAGGCATCCTCGATTTCGAGGAAGAGTCGGCGCAGGTGCCGGATCGGCCGGAGTGGTCCAAGCGCGACAAGCTAGCGTTCGAGCGGGAGATGCTCGGCCTGTACGTGTCGGATCACCCACTCGCGGGACTCGAGTCGCAACTGGCCAAGCACGCCAGCACGACGATCGCCGATGTGCTCTCGGGGGAGGGTGCCGCGGACGGGGAGACGGTCACGATCGCCGGGCTGATCACCTCGGTGCAGCACCGCACCGCGCGCAACTCCGGAAACCAGTATGGGCTCGTGCAGGTGGAGGACTTCGGCGCCGACATCACTGTGTTGTTCCTCGGCAAGACGTACCAGGAGTTCTCCCCGGCGCTGACCAACGACGCGATTGTGGTCGTGCGCGGCAGGGTGAGCGTGCGCGACGACGGGGTGAACCTCCATGCCGTGTCGATGTTCACTCCGGATACCGGCCAGAGCCTCGGCTCGGGCCCCCTCGTGATCTCCGTGCCGGAGCGGCGGGCGACCACCCAGGTGGTCACCGCACTGAACGACGTGCTGATCCGGCATTCCGGCAAGTCGGAAGTTCGGCTGAAACTGCTCAAGGGCGCCAGCGCCCGGATGTTCGAGATCCCGTTTCCGGTGACGGTGAGCGCGGACCTCTATGGGGAACTGAAGGCCTTGCTCGGTCCTCGTTGCCTGAGCTGACGCTTCCGCTGGCCTCCCGGCTCCCGTAACCATCTCCCCGCTCCCGTAACTTTTGGCGCGGCGAGGCGGTATCGGGCGCGGCGACAAGCACCGGCCGCCACAGCCCCGGCGCACCGCTCGCCACAGCCCCGGCGCACCGCCGCCGGTAGGATTGGTGCGCCATGATTCAGCGCATCGACCTCCGCGGACGCACCACCACACCAGCAGAACTGCTCGCCCTGCTGCCTCGTGCTCGAACCGATGTGTCAGTCGCCACGGCGGTTGCCGAAGAGCTCATCGCCGATGTGCGGATGCGCGGTGAGGCGGCCCTGCTCGACCAGGCTGAACGACTCGATCGCGTCCGCCCGCCCCGCGTGCGCGTGGGCGCTGAGGAGATATCCGCCGCGGTCCGCGGACTCGATCCGCAGGTGAGAGTCGCGCTGGAGGAAGCCATTGTGCGCGTTCGTCAGGCCAGCACGGCGCAGCTGCCATCCACTACCGTAACCAACCTGGGTGGTGGCGGCCAGGTTGTGCAGCGATATAGCCCGGTGAGGCGCGTCGGGTTGTACGTCCCGGGCGGGAAGGCGGTCTATCCGTCGAGCGTCGTGATGAACGTGGTTCCCGCGCAGGTGGCCGGCGTGCTATCGGTGGCGTTGGCGTCGCCGCCGCAACGCGAGTTCGGCGGCAGCGTGCATCCCACCATCCTGGGTGCGGCAGGACTTCTTGGTGTCGACGAGGTCTATGCCATGGGCGGTGCAGGAGCGATCGCGGCGTTCGCCTACGGCGTACCCGCCATCGCTCTGGAGCCCGTGCAGTTGATCACCGGTCCCGGCAACGTCTATGTTGCCGCGGCGAAACGGTTCGTGCGGGGGTTTGTGGGTATCGACGCGGAAGCCGGCCCGACCGAGATCATGGTGATCGCCGACGGTGACGCCGATCCGTTCCTGGTGGCTAGCGACATGATCAGTCAGGCGGAACACGACGAGCTGGCCGCCGCTCTGCTCGTCACCGATTCGGGTGAACTCGCGGATGCCGTCACGGCGGAACTCGATCGCCTCGCGCCCCAGACGAAGCATCGGGAGCGGGTCGCTGCCGCACTTGAGGGTCAGCAGTCTGGCATCGTGCTCGTCGATGACATGACTGCGGCTGCCGCGTTCAGTAACGCGTACGGGCCTGAGCACCTGGAGATCCAGACCTCCGATCCCGACGCCGTGCTCGCCACCGTCGACAGCGCCGGTGCGATCTTCCTCGGCGAGAACTCGCCGGTGAGCCTCGGCGACTATTTGGCCGGCTCCAACCACGTGCTGCCGACCGGCGGTCAGGCGCGCTTCGCGCCGGGGCTTGGCGCCTACACGTTCCTTCGCCCGCAGCAGGTTGTGCGGTATGGCGAAGATGCGTTGCACGAGGCCGAGTCCAAGATCGTGGCTCTGGCCACAGCGGAGGACCTACCGGCGCACGGTGCAGCGGTCACCGCCCGGTTCCGCCGCAGCTGAACCCAGTGCCCGGCGGGCCCGTTGCGGCGGATGCCGTACGCTTGAGCCACCATGTTCTGCCCGTTCTGCAGGTATCCGGACTCCCGAGTGGTCGACTCGCGCACCAGTGACGACGGACTTTCCATCCGCCGCCGTCGGCAGTGCCCGGAGTGCGGCCGCCGGTTCAGCACCACCGAAACCGCCACCCTCAATGTGGTCAAGCGCAGCGGCGTCGTACAGCCGTTCAGCCGCGAGAAGATCGTCACCGGGGTACGCAAGGCCTGCCAGGGCAGACCGGTCACTGACACCGACCTCGCGGTGCTGGCCCAACGCGTCGAAGAGTCGATTCGCGCGACCGGCGCGTCGCAGGTCGACGCAAACGACATCGGGTTGGCCATCCTCGCACCGCTGCGCGAACTCGACGAGGTGGCCTACCTCAGGTTCGCCAGCGTGTACCAGGCATTCAATTCGCTTGACGACTTCGAAAGCGCCATCAGCCAATTGCGCGTCGAACACACCTCGGATGCCATCCCGAGCGAACCGCAGTCCTGAGAAGCGGTCGGCCGACCGATACTCTGGCTACGGCATGTATCGAATCCTCTTCCGTCTCGTCCTCTCACGCATGGACCCTGAG
>JBDSDO010000066.1:0-11790 GCA_039920505.1 Terrimesophilobacter sp. | reverse complement strand
CCGTGGTTCCGCACCCGGGCAAGATCCTCTGCGTCGGCCTCAACTACCGCCAGCACATCCTTGAGATGGGCCGCACGCTGCCGGAGCATCCGACCTATTTCTCAAAGTTCGCGGAGGCGCTGGTCGGCCCGTTCGACGACATCGAGCTGCCAGCGGTGTCGGATGCCATGGACTGGGAGGGCGAGTTGGCGGTCGTGATCGGGGCACCGGCCCGCAACCTCACCGAGGGGCAGGCGGAAGGCACGATCGCCGGCTACGCGGTGATCAACGACGTGAGCGCGCGCGACTTCCAGTACCGCACGCTGCAGTGGTTGCAGGGCAAGACGTTCGAGCACACGAGCCCGTTCGGCCCGTACCTCGTGACGACCGACGAGTGGTCCACCGGTCCGACCCTGAAGACGGTCGTGGACGGCGAGACCACGCAGGAGGTCTCGACGGGGGAACTCGTATTCAGCCCGGCGAAACTGATCTCCTACTTCTCGCAAATCGTGACCCTGAACCCGGGCGACGTCATCGCCACGGGCACCCCGGGCGGGGTTGGGCACGCGCGCAAACCCCCGCGCTACCTCACGAACGGCATCGTGCTAGAAACCTCGATCGAGGGTCTCGGCGCGCAGTCCAATCGGGCCGTCGCGGTCAAGTAGGCGACCATGGTCGCACGCACAGACAAAACCACAGACCCACAGATCCAGGCCGGCCTGCTGCTGGCCCGACGCGGCACCGCGTACTTCGCCCGCAAGCTGAACGAGCTGCGCGACGACGAGTTCGATGCGCCATCGCTGCTGCCCGGTTGGAGCCGCAGGCACCTGATCGCGCACGTCGGCTACAACGCCCGCGCCATCGTGCGGCTCACCGAGTGGGCGGACACCGGCATCGAGCAGCCGATGTATGAGTCGTCCGAGGCGCGCTGGCGGGAGATCGAATACGGGGCGACGTTGAGCCCCGTCGCACTGCGCAACCTCTCCGAGCACGCCGCCGTGCACCTGAACGTGCAGTGGCGGGACCTGTCCGACGACGCCTGGCGCGCGGACGTGCGCACGTCCCAGGGTCGCGTCGTGCCGGCATCCACCACCGTGTGGATGCGCACTCGGGAGGTCTGGCTGCACGCCGTCGACCTGAACAACGGCGGCAGTTTCACCCATTTTCCCGCGGCGCTGATCGACCATCTGATCGCGGATGTGCTCAGCAACTGGCGAAAGCGGCGCGACACGGAGGGCATCCCGAACTTCGTGCTGCGTCCTGACGATCGCGACACTGCGCGCTCGGTGGGCGACGCGGATGCCGACGATGCCGTCGTGCTGACCGGCTCGGCCGTCGCGCTGGCCCAGTGGGCGACGGGCCGCGGTCGCGCCGGTGTCACGGTTTCGGGAGAAGCCGAAACACGGGTCGCACCTCGCTGGCTCTGACGCCTCGATCAAACTTAGTGAGAAAGGTACCGCAGTCGGGCATCCGGCCCGAGGATGCCATAATCACCGGTATGGCTGCACCGAATCTCGCCGAGTACACCGGGTTCCTGATCAGACGGGCGCAGCAGGTGCATGCAAGCCTCTGGCTTCGGGAGGCGTCCACCGAGATCACCTCCGTGCAGTTCGGTGCGCTTAATCTGTTGCAGCTGCACCCGGGGATCGATCAGCGCACCCTCGGCGAATATCTCCAGTTGGATCGCTCGACGATTGCCGATGTCAGCCGCCGCCTTCAGCACCGTGGCTACATCGAACGCGATCGGGATGCGACGGATCGGCGACGCAACATCCTTCACCTCACCACGCTCGGCGTCACGGTGCTCACGCAGATGCAGCCGCGGGCACGCCGGGTCAATCAGATTCTGGTCGGCGACCTGAGCGAACACGACCGTATCGAGTTGCACCGGCTGCTCAACATCCTGCTGGCGTCCGCGCCGCTGCCGAACCTCACCGACCCCGCGTAGGGCACTCGGCTTTGAATCGCCCCTCCGGAGGCTCGTGCTTCACAATGGGGTGATGACGAAGCATCTCGCCGACATTGCCGGGGAAGGCGTGCTGCTCGCCGGCGGCGCCAGGGCGATCCTCCTGCAGATCGCCAATCCTGCGGTCGGCTCGGGTGTGGCAGAGCACAGTTCGTTCGCCCAGGACCCGCTGCTGCGGCTGCGCCACACGCTCACCTATATCTACGTCGTCGCCTCCGGCAGGCCGCAGGAAATCGACCGCGTCGCCCGCGCCGTCCAGGATGCCCACTCCGCTGTGCGCGCGACACGATATGACGCATCGGATCCGGCGCTGCAGTTGTGGGTCGCTGCGACACTGTACGACACGGCGACACTGCTGTACCAGACGATTTACGGTCCGCTGGCACCGGATGACGCGGACACCGTCTACCAGGACTATGCAGCTCTTGCCACCGTCCTCGGGATGCCGCGCGAGCTGTGGCCGGCAGACCGTAGTGCCTTTCGCGCCTACTGGGAAGACGCGACGAGCCACCTCGCCGTCGACGAGCGCGCACTGGAGGTTGCCCGTGAGTTGCTGCATCCGCTGCGCGTGCCGCCGTGGTTGCGGGCGAGCATGCCGCTCGCCCGTCTGGTGACGGCAGGCCTGCTGACCGGTGAACAGCGGGCGCTCTTCGGTCTGCCGTGGGACATCCGGCAGCAGCGTCGTTTCGACCGCGCCCTCCGCGTCACCGCGGCCGTGTACCCGCACCTGCCCGGTCGCATCCGGCACTGGCCGCGGGACCACTACCTTCGTCAGTTCCGCGGCCGACCGCCCCGATGATCCTTGGCGGCGGTTACAGCTTCTCGATGGGAGCCAGTTTGATGAGCAGCCTCTTGCGGCCCGCGGTGTCGAACTGCACCTCGGCCACCCGCTTCGGCCCTACCCCGGTCACCGCCGACACCCTGCCGTCGCCAAAATCGGTGTGGCGGATACGATCTCCCGGCTCCAACGTGAGGCTGCCGTTGTCGCGGACGGTTCCGGTCACACGGTTGGTCCATTGGGTCGGTGTCTTCTGTATTTGGGTCTTCTGTTTGGTCGCGTTCCTGGCGGCCCGGGCCAGCGCCGTCGCACTGGGTGCGCTGGAGCCCGGCGCGTAGCCGAAGCCGACCCCGCGGGCTTCGATCGCCTCTTGCGAGGATGCCCCGAACCCGCCCCGTCGGACATTGAGTGCCCGCGGCTGGGTGCCGCCCCGCGAGTTCGCCATCCCCGGCGACTGACGCCAGTCGATCAACTCCGGCGGAATCTCCTGCAGGTAGCGACTCGGCATCGCCACGTTCACCTCGCCGAACTGCGCCCGGGTCATCGCCAGCGACAGGTAGAGCCTGGTCCGCGCCCTTGTGATGCCCACGTAGAACAGACGGCGTTCCTCGGCAGGGCCGCCCGGCTGCGACGCCGACATCTGGTGCGGCAGCAACCCCTCTTCGATGCCGGTGAGGAACACCGCCTCATACTCGAGACCCTTGGCAGTGTGCAGTGTCATCAGCGAGACCGTTCCGCTGCTGTCATCCAGGTCGTCGACGGCCGCGACCAGGGAGACCTCCGTGAGGAAGTCGATCAGGGTGCCGGTGGGGTTGTTCTTCTGGAATTCCTTGGTCACCGCGACAAGTTCCTCGACGTTCTCCGCCCTCGCCTCGTCTTGCGGATCCCGACTGGCTCGGAGCGCCTCGAGGAACCCGACCTTCTCGAGCACCTCGGTGAGGATGTCGGACACCGGGGCGGTCGGAGCATTCAGCGCTGCCGCGTCGAGGATGGCCGCGAGCTTCAGGATCGCCCCCGTTACCTTCGGTCCGAGGCCGAGCTGATCGGCCTCGCGCATCGCCTCCCGCAGGGTCTGCTCGTTCTTGTCGGCGTGGTTCTGTAACGCAGCTTCGGTGGCCGGGCCGATCCCGCGCTTCGGGGTGTTCATGACGCGGCGCAGCGCAATCGGGTCGAACGGATTCGCGATGGCCGTGAGGTAGGCCATCACGTCCTTGATCTCGGCGCGCTCGTAGAACTTGGTTCCGCCGAGCACCCGGTAGGGAAGGGCCGAGCGGATGAAGATCTCCTCCAGTGCGCGGGTTTGCGCATTCGTGCGATAAAAGACGGCGATGTCGTTGAAGTTCAGTCCGGATTCGCGCAGTTGTGCGATTTCATCGGCAATGAACTGTGCTTCATCGTGTTGCCCGTAGCCGGTGTAGCCGACGATTTTCTCGCCATCCCCCACAGTGGTGAACAGATTCTTGTCTTTCCTGTCGAAATTGTGCGAGATAACTGCGTTTGCCGCACTGAGGATGTTCTGCGTCGAGCGGTAATTCTGCTCGAGCAGGATCACTGTCGACTGAGGAAAGTCACGCTCAAACTCGACGATGTTGCGGATGTCAGCGCCTCTGAAGGCGTAAATCGACTGGTCGGAGTCCCCGACGACCGTCAGGGATGCGCCGGCCGTTGGTTCGTCGGACACCGCCGTGTCCAGTGCCGGAGCGCGGGTGAACTCCCGAATCAAGGCATACTGTGCGTGGTTGGTGTCTTGATATTCGTCGACCAGAATATGACGGAAGCGGCGTTGGTACTTCGCGGCGATCTGCGGGAACGCACGGAACAGATAGACCGTTTGGCCGATGAGGTCGTCGAAGTCGAAGGCGTTCGCGCTGCGCAGCGCTCTCGTGTATTCGCCGAAGATCTCAAGAAATACGCGCTCTGCGGGGTCCTCGAAGTTCGCGCTCCGCGCGTAGGATTCGACGTCGTTCAGCTCGTTCTTGAGCCTGGAGATCTTGCCGGCGGCCGACGAGACGGTGAAGCCGAAGGTGTCGGCGCCGAGGTCCTTGATGATGCGCTTGAGCAGCGCCCGTGAATCAGCCGAGTCGTAAATCGTGAAACTTTTGGTAAATCCGAAGTTCTCCGCCTCGCGGCGCAGGATGCGCACGCACGCGGAGTGGAAGGTCGAGATCCACATCCCTTCGGTGGCCTGACCCAGCAGAGCCTGCACCCGCTCGCGCATCTCCGTCGCCGCCTTGTTGGTGAACGTGATCGCGAGGATCTGGCTCGGCCATGCCTCGCGTGAGGCGATGAGACTGGCGATGCGTCGGGTCAGCACGCTCGTCTTGCCCGAGCCAGCCCCGGCCACGATGAGGAGAGCCGGCCCGCGATATTCCACGGCTTCGCGCTGCTGCGGATTCAGTCCGTCGAGCAGAGCTGAAGCGGTGGCGGGGAGGAAGGTCATGTCTGGACAATTCTAAACTGGGCCGCGGACACCGTCGCTGTGCTCGAGAGCAGCGCGTGCGCGCATCGCGAGGTCGGGCTGGTCCGCGAAGACACCGTCGACGCCGGTGCGAAGCACGAGTTGAAACTCGGTCAGCCAATCACCGAAGTCCTGCGGCCCGGTACCCAGGCGCAGCTTCGGCGGCAGGAACGCGTTTTCGGCCCGCAACGTCCAGCAGAACACCGTCAGGCCGGCCGCGTGGGCGCGATCCACGAGATCGGTGCCCCCTCGCACTTCGCCGCTCCCGTCCGAACGAAGCAGAAGGACCTTGTTGACGCTAATGCCATCCACGCGTTCTGCGAGCGCCGCCAGCCCAGCCGTGTCGAGATATGCCGGATACGGCATCCCGTCGAGGCCGTTGGCGGCGACCTGGTCGGCGGGTGCGCCTTCTGACTCCACGAGAAACACGAGCGGTGCACGGATACCGCGGCTCCGCAGTGCGTCGAGTACTGTCTCTTCGAACGACTCGACGGTCAACCGGGTGTCGGACCACCACCCGGATTCGACTAGTTGCGCCGCGAACAGCTCGTCCAGGGGAAGGCCCAGGGACTGGAAATAGGTAGCGTGCTTGAGCTCCACGACCAGGTCGACACGACGGTCCGCCCTGTCGAGAAGACGCAGCAGGTCCTCGAACCGCAATATGCCGCTGCTAGCATACGAATTGTTCCGCGGTCGGAGCTGCGGTATCCGTTCCGTCGCCCGGAGAGTGCTCAACTGCTCCCAGGTGAAGTCCTCGGTGAACCAGCCGGTCAGAGTATCCCCGTCGATGACCTTAGTAGTCCGCAGCCGGGCAAACTCGGCCCGAGAGGCGACATCCGTCGTCCCGGATATTTCGTTCTCGTGGCGGATCACCAGCACCCCATCGGCGGTGACGACCAGATCGGGTTCCACCGCATCGGAGCCTAAGGCGATCGCCAGTTCGAACGCAGCGGACGTGTGCTCCGGGCGGTAGCCACTCGCGCCTCGGTGTGCAATGACGAGACTAGGCTGCTTCACCCTGCCACGCTACGTGATGGGGGGGCGGAGTTGATACCCTCTCAGCGTGGACACGTGCGCGACCTGCCAGAGCGAGCTTGCGCCCCAGTGGAACTTTTGCGTGCACTGCGGGACACCGGTACCGGTCCGGACGATTCCTGCGGATGTGCCAAACCTCACCGCCGTGTTCGACACCACGAGCGTGAGCGCCGTGCCCGATACTCCCGCGCCTGACGGTGAAGACCCGGGATTGATTCCTGCAGCAATCCGTCCCGAACCGAGTCTGTCTCACCCCCGCTGGCAGCCTCATACCCGCCGGCAATTCGACCCGCGCCTGGCGTTCGGTGTCACGATGGCAGCTATCGGCCTTCTGGTCGTCCTGTACGCCGTCATCAGTCTGCTCGGCTCGCGTGGCTGAGCGTCGGCGCGAGACCGAACGGTCCTGGCGCGAACCTGCGTCGGCCATGCCGATCCGATGGGGAACCTACCGCGTCCGTTACGTCGTGGCGCTCGCCCTCACCTTCGGCGGCGCCGTCCTGGTGCAGACCGGATCGGTGTATCTGCCCCAGGTGATGCTGGTCGGAATGGGCGCACACCTCGTGGGCTGGTGGATTCTGCCGGGGCGCGGCTGGCGCCGGGTGATCGTGTCCCTGCCGAGCCTGACCACGGTGATGCTCATCCTCAACGGCGCCGCCGCCATGCTGTTCCTGGTGATCCCGCTCGCCGGATGGCTGTGGCTACGTCACCGCCCGCTGCGGGCGTACCCAGTGCTGCTGTTGCCGGCAATTGCCGCATACCTCCTCACGCTCAACTTCGCGCAATACGGCTTCGGGGCGATCGTGCTGCTGATCAGCGGCGGCGTGGTGATCGGGTCCGCGTGGCTTGCCCGATGCATAGCCGTTGCTGTGGCAGTGCAGAGTGATTCTCCAGCCAACATCGACTAGGTTGATGGCAGGAACGTCCCTGCGACACATAGAGGATCACATGGCATCGTCGAACCCTGTTTTCAACAACTCACCGGCCTTCTCACCGCGGGCCAGCACCGCTGCGCAGCTGGTGCGCCAGAGCACCCCCGCCACCATGTCCGCGCAAGAGCTCACGAAGCTGTACAGCCAGCCCTCCGCCACCCCGGCGCAGACCGACCGGATGAGCTACGAGGACACGCTCGTCAAGATCGCGGTGAGCTTCGGCATCCTGGCGGTCGGCGCCGTCGTCGGCTGGATGCTGCCGGCTTTGTTCCTGCCCGCCATGATCGTCGGCTTCGTGCTCGCGCTGGTGAATATCTTCAAGAAGAAGCCGTCTCGGGCGCTCGTGCTCAGTTACGCGGCGGTCGAGGGTATTTTCGTCGGCGGGATCTCAAGCTTCTTCGAGGTGTCCTTCCCCGGAATCGTCTCGCAGGCGGTGCTCGGAACGCTCGTCGTCGTCGGCGTCACCCTCGCCCTGTTCGCCAGCGGCAAGGTGCGCGCATCCGCGAAGGCCACGAAAGTCTTCCTCATCGCGATGGTCGGCTATGTCGTCTTCTCGGTGGTCAACCTCGTCCTCATGATGACCGGCGTGAGCCAAGGTCCATTCGGAATGCGCAGCATCGAGATCATGGGCATCCCGCTCGGTGTGATCATCGGCATCCTCGTCATCATCATGGCGGCGTACTCGCTGGTGCTCGACTTCGACAGCATCAAGACCGGCGTTCAGCGTGGTGCACCTCGCGCCTACGGGTGGACCGCGGCATTCGGGATCATGATCACTGTCGTGTGGCTCTACCTGGAGATCCTGCGTCTGCTGGCGATTCTGCGCAACTAAGCCACCGATCCGAAAGGGTGCAAGCTGGGTAGATGGACTTCGCAGAAAACCCGGCCGACGGCATCCGAATCGCTTATCGCACCGCGGGCAGCGGGCCAGCTGTCGTGATGGTGCACGGCACCGCGTTGTCGCAGGTGATCTGGCGCGGATTCGGCTATTCCCGAGAGTTCGCTGACCACTTCACCGTCATTACTCCCGACCTGAGAGGGCACGGACGCAGCGACAAACCACACGAGCGTAGCGCGTACAGCATGGAACTCATGGTGTCGGATGTGCTGGCCGTGCTGGATGCGACAGGTGTCGACCGCGCACATTTTCTCGGCTATTCACTGGGCGGACGGGTCGGATTCTCGCTCGCGGCTGCGCATCCGGAGCGACTGTTGAGTTTCATCAGCGCCGCTGGCGCGCCCAGCGCGGGTCGTGGAAGTTTCGACCGGGTGTTCTTCCCGGGCTGCATCGAGGTGCTCGAGGCCGACGGGATGGCCGGATTTCTGACTGCCTGGGAACACGCCGGCGCCACGGTCGACGCGAACACCCGCGCCGCACTCACCAGGAACGACGCGCGTGCGCTGGCGGCATACATGCGCCAGTCACAGGATGACCCCGGTGTTCCGGATGCCGCGGTGGCCGGCATCGACCTGCCGACGCTCCTGCTGGTCGGCACCAAGGACGACGAGCGCCTGGATGCCGCTAAAGACGCGGTGCGGATGATGCCCTCCGCGACGCTACGACTGCTGCCGGGAGCCACCCACGGGGAAACTCTGCAGCATCCGGATGCCCTCCCGGCAGTGCGTGAATTTCTGTTGAGGCAGCCGGTGGGTTCGCCGAGCTGAGCTCGCGGGCGGCGCACCACCCACCCGAGCTCGCGGGCGCAGCACGATACTCACTCCCACTCAATCGTCCCCGGCGGCTTGGAGGTGACATCCAGCACGACCCGGTTGATCCCCTCCACCTCGTTCGTAATCCGATTCGAAATCCGCGCCAGCACGTCGTACGGCAGCCGCGTCCAGTCCGCGGTCATCGCGTCCTCCGAGGACACCGGTCGCAGCACGATCGGGTGCCCGTAGGTGCGAGCGTCGCCCTGCACTCCGACCGAGTGCACGTCGGCGAGCAGCACCACGGGGCACTGCCAGATTTCGTCGTCGAGGCCCGCCGCGCTGAGCTCGGCCCGGGCGATGGCATCCGCCTGGCGCAGCAGCTCGAGTCGCGGTGCGGTGACTTCGCCGACGATCCGGATGCCGAGTCCCGGTCCGGGAAACGGCTGGCGCCCCACGATCACTTCGGGCAGTCCGAGTTCGCGTCCGATCGCACGCACCTCGTCTTTGAACAGGGTGCGCAGCGGCTCGACGAGTTCGAACTTGAGGTCTTCCGGGAGCCCGCCGACGTTGTGGTGGCTCTTGATGTTCGCGGTGCCAGATCCGCCGCCGGACTCCACGACGTCCGGGTACAGCGTGCCCTGCACGAGGAACCGGATCGGCTGCCCATCGGATGCCGCCTCCGCGGCCAACTGTGCCGCGGCGCCTTCGAAGCTGCGGATGAACTCCCGCCCGATAGCCTTGCGCTTGAGTTCGGGGTCGGTCACCCCGGACAGTGCGGCGAGGAAGGTGTCTGCTGCGTCGACGGTGACCAGGCGGACACCGGTCGCCGCAACATAATCCTCCTCGACCTGGCGGCGTTCATCCTGCCGCAGCAGGCCGTGGTCGACGAAGACGCAGGTGAGCTGGTCGCCGACGGCCTTGTGCACGAGGGCGGCGGCGACGGCGGAATCGACGCCGCCGGACAGCCCGCAGATCACCCGCGCGGAGCCGACCTGGGTACGGATGCGCTCGACCTGTTCGGCGATGACGCTGCCACTGGTCCAGTCGGCCGGGATCCCGGCGCAGTCGTGCAGGAAGTTCTCCAGCACGTTTTGGCCGAACTGAGAGTGCTTGACCTCCGGATGCCACTGCACGCCGTACAGCTGCTGTTCCTCGTTGGCGAAGGCGGCGACGGGAGTGGAGGCGCTGGAGGCGAGCACCGTGAATCCGGCAGGCGCTTTGCACACCGAGTCGCCGTGGCTCATCCACGCGGTTTGGGCGGCTGGCTGCCCGGCCAGCAGCGCGCCGCGCGCCTCGCCGAGAGCGACATCCGTGGCGCCATATTCCCGGGCGCCGGTGTGGGCGACCTCGCCGCCCAGCTGCTGCGCCATCACCTGGAATCCGTAGCAGATTCCGAGAACCGGCACCCCGAGCTTCAGAATGCCCGGGTCGAGCTCGGGCGACCCCGGTTCGTACACGCTGGACGGCCCACCGCTGAGCACGATGCCCGCCGGGTTTTTCGCGGCGACATCGGCGGCCGTGATGGTGTGCGGCACGATCTCGGAGTAGACGTGGGCTTCCCGCACGCGCCGGGCGATCAGCTGAGAATACTGCGCGCCGAAGTCGACGACGAGCACAGGGCGCTCGCCGGCGCTAATGGAGTGCCTCCGCCGGTTCCTGCGCCTCGAGCGCGGCGACCTCGTGCAGAGCGCGGCGGCTCATGAAGTGCTCGACGATGAAGGAGAGGAACGGGACGACACCGCCGAGGGCGATGGCGATGAAGCGGCTGAACGGCCAGCGCATCAGGCTCCACAGATGGAAGTCGCTGAACAGGTACAACACGTACAGCCACCCGTGCGCGATGAGGATGCCAGTGGACAGATTCACCGCGGTCACGGTCTTATCCGGGACCAGGGCGAGGAATCCGTTCGGTCCGCCGAGCTCGATCTCCAGCTGCAGCGGAGTGTATTTCAGGATCATCTCGGCCACGAGCAACAACAGCATGGTTCCGGTGATGTAGGCGCTGACGCGGTACAGCCGAACCGCCGATCGGATCCTCGGAGCGTCGGAAACGCGGGGCTTCAGGGGCATGCACCTAGTTTAGTTCGGCCGCTTCTTCCTGCTCGCGCTCCCAGGCATCCTTCACCAGGCGGTACCACAAAAATATGGCGAAACCGGCGAACACAACCCACTCGGCCGCGTAGAACAGGTTGAGCCAATTGAGCTCGACCTCGGACGACGGGCGAGGCGAGTCGATGGTGTGCAGCGGAGCGGCAGCCGGCTGGGCAACGATGTACCCACCGAACACTCCGTTGGCGTCAACACTGCGCCACAGGTTGACCAGCGCACCTTCGGACACGGTGCTGAGTGTTCCCTGCTCGAACTTGCCGTCCTGCGGTGCTTCGCTGACCAGGTACCGGCCGGTGAGCGTGACCGCAGCGCTGCCGGAGCCTGCATTCAGTGCCGCCAGCGCCGATTGCGCGCCCTGGCGGGTGCCGCTCCAGCCGAGAGCCACCGCCACGCCGACGGAGTCATCGGTGGCGAGGTGGCCGACCACCCAGTATCCGGGCACGCCGTTGTTCAACCGGTCGCTGACCATCACAAATTCCTGCGGCGCCCAGGTGCCGGACACGGTGACCAGTTGTCCGTCAGCGGCGGTGGTCACCGGATGCTGCGGCTGAGCGATGCTATCCAGCGCAACCGGTGTTTCGGTGTTGCGCACCACGATGGTGCCGGTGGAGACGCTCCGCGCCAGCTGCCACTGCGACAGGGCGGCGAAACCGGCGGCGACGGCGAGCGCGAGGGCGAGCATCGCGATCCAACGCGGACGGCGGGCGACGGACCACATATCGGCCAAGTCTAACCGCCAGCCCGCAAGCGGCTTTGCCGCGACTACGCGGGCACGATGTCGGGCGCCTCCAGCCGCACGCGGTCGGCGGATTCGTCGTCGGGCTGTTCCTGACTGGCCCGCTCTGCGGTGATGCGCTTGAGGTAGTTGCCAACCTCTTCGGTGACG
>JBDSDO010000065.1:0-50183 GCA_039920505.1 Terrimesophilobacter sp. | reverse complement strand
GTTCTTCAGGTCTTCGGTATACGAGTTGCCCTTGATGTTGCGGATCTGGCCGTCATCGACCTGTTTCTTGAGAGTTTGAATCGCCGCGGTGTATTCGGAATCGCCCCACTTGCCGGAGATGTTCACTCCCTGGTCGAGCATGATGCAGCCGATCGTGTCGCGCATCTCCGACAGCACGCCTACGCGCCCCTTGAGCGAGGAATCCCAAAGGTCGGACACCGATGTCAGACCACCCGGGAGCTTGTCCTTGTTCCAGGCCAGACCACCGAAGCCACCCTGCCAGGGGATCGATCTCTTGCGGCCTTCGTCGAAATCGACGTTCAGGTACGCGGGCTTGAGGTTCTTCAGGTTCGGGATGTTGGCGTGGTCCAGGGTTTGCGTGTATCCGAACCGAATAAGCCTGGCCGCCATCCAGTCGGTGAGCACCGCCAGGTCGGCACCGATGTCCTGACCGAGTTGTAACTGCCCCTTGACCTTGCCATAGTAGGTGTCGTTGTCATCGATGGACTCCGAATAGCTGGCCTTGATGCCGGTTTGCTTTTGGAACGCCTCCAGTGTCGGGTATTTGCCGGCGTCGTCGACATCCAGGTACAACGGCCAATTAGCCCAGCGGACAATCTTGTCGGCTGCGGACTTGTCGGTTGCCGGTGTGAGCTTCGTGGCCCCGCCAGTCGAGCATGCGGCGAGGGCGAGCGTGACGGCGGAGATCCCGGCTCCTTGGAGCACCGCACGGCGAGAGAACTGCGCCCGCTGCGCTCGCTCGATGAGTTGACGAATCATGGGGTCCTGAGGCAGTGGTTTGGCCATCTGGAGCAACTCCTTATCAGCAAGGGTATCCGCGTCCACTTCGCTGTAACGCGTTGCTCGATACTGTCACACACCTGCCGGGCCTCGCACTAAAAATGAACCAAATCGTTAACTGAATCCGCAAATTGTCACGAAATCAGCAATCGACGCGTGTTTTTGGTGCGGATTCCTTCGTTCGCCTCGGATAGTCTTGAGAGAGGCAGTAGCAGTCCTGTCGTGAGGAAACTCGCTGAAGTGAGGTCGGGAGAGCAATGAAGGTCGCCATACCAAAAGAAGTCAAGAACAATGAGTTCCGGGTGGCGATCACCCCGGCCGGAGTCCATGACCTGGTCGCCCACGGTCACACGGTGACCGTGCAAGCCGGAGCCGGAGTCGGATCGTCGATTACCGACGACGAGTATGCAGCAGCCGGTGCCCGCATCAGTCCGGATGCCGCATCGACGTGGGCTGAAGCCGAGTTGCTGCTGAAGGTGAAGGAGCCGATCGAACGGGAGTTCCAATACCTGCGCAGTGATCTTCTGTTGTTCACCTACCTGCATTTGGCTGCGGAGCCGGCTCTGACCAGTCAGCTGCTGCAGAACGGTGTCACGGCGATTGCTTACGAGACGGTGCAGTTGCCGTCGGGGGCGCTGCCGCTGCTGGCTCCGATGAGCGAGGTAGCGGGACGGTTGGCCCCGATCCTTGGCGCGAACGCGCTGCTGAAGCCCAACGGCGGACCGGGACTATTGGTGCCGGGCGTACCCGGCACGTATCCAGCCAAGGTGGTAGTGATCGGCGGGGGAGTCGCGGGGACGAACGCCGTGGCCGTGTCGGTGGGCCTCGGTGCCGATGTGACGGTGCTCGATACGAATCTGGTGCGGTTGGCGGAACTGGATACCCTGTATGCCGGCCGGGTTCACACGATCGCCTCGAACGGGTTTGAGATCGAGCGGGCGCTGCTGAGCGCCGACCTGGTGATCGGTTCGGTGCTCATCCCCGGCGCGAAGGCGCCAAAACTGGTCAGCAACGACCTGGTTTCTCGGATGAAGCCCGGCAGCGTGCTCGTAGACATTGCGGTTGACCAGGGCGGATGCTTCGAAGACTCCCACCCGACCACGCACGAGAACCCGACATTCAGGGTGCACGGATCTTTGTTTTATTGCGTGGCGAACATGCCCGGGGCGGTTCCGCACACCTCGACATACGCCCTGACCAACGCCACCATGCCGTACGTGCGGGCGATCGCCAACCTGGGCTGGCACGCGGCCATGAAAACCAACACTGCCCTGGCCCACGGGCTCAACACGTATGCCGGACACGTCATGAACCCTGCAGTGGCCGTCGCGAACAACCTCGAATTGGTCACTTTGGAGGCGATGGCGGCCTAGACCACATTCGGGCGCGGACTGGCCGCTCACCTGTCGTGGCCTAACGCCCGGTGATCCGGTCTGCCAGCTGCGCGAGCCTGCTGGTGTGCGACACGTTGGCACTGCGTTCGCGTCGGTCGGCCAGCCGATACAGGCCGTACATCGCGTGGACACCCAACCAGCGCAGCGGTTCCGGCTCCCACGACCTGACCTGGCGACCGCTCCACGGCAGCCTGGTCAGTTCGGTGTCGCGACGCAGCACGAGGTCCGCCAAGGTGCGACCCGCCAGGTTAGTGGTGGTCAACCCGCTTCCGACATACCCGCCGGCCCCGCCCAGGCCGGTTCGGGCGTCCAGATTGACGACGGCGCACCAGTCTCGCGGGACGCCGAGCACGCCGCTCCAGGCGTGCGCGACGGGCACGCCTGCGGCGGCCGGGAACATGTCCCGTAGCACCCTGGTCAGAGCGGCCACCGTGCGTTGGTGGGTGTGACCGTCGCGATCGGTGCGGGAGCCGTACCGGTACGGGATGCCGCGACCGCCAAGGGCGATGCGGTTGTCTGCGGTGCGCTGCGCATACATGAAACCGTGTGCGAAGTCGCCCAGGAGTTCCGCACCGGCCCAGCCGAGCTGCGCCAGCGCCGGCGCGGGAAGCGGCGCGGTGACGATCATCGACGAGTTCATCGGCAACCAGGTGCGTCGTTGGCCCTTGATGCTGGCGGTGAAACCTTCAAGACAGCGCAAAACGAAAGTGGCCCGCACGTCACCGCGATCGGTGCGAGCGATACCCGGCCCGATCTCCCGAACGGTGGTGTTCTCGAACATGCGCACCCCCATTCGCTCCACCGTGGCGGCCAGGCCTTGCACCAGCTTGGCGGGTTGGACTCTCGCGCAGTCCGGGCTGAACAACGCTTCGCGCGCGCCTTCGACGACAACTCTGCGGTCGGTTTCTTCGCGGGTGAGCACAGTGAAATCCTTTGGCGTCGCGCCCCAGCGAAGTTCATCCTGGAAGCTCTCCCGCAGGCGTTCCGATTGCGCTGCCGTTCGCGCGACATCAAGGAGTCCGTCCTTGACGATATCGGCGTCGATGTGCTCGATGGTGGCCACATTGATTACTTCGTCCACCGCCGAACGCATGGCAGCCAGAAGGTCGATAACTGCCTGGCGCCCGTGGGTTGCCGCGTAGCGTTCCCGCGAGCCGGCCAACTGGGATGAGAGCCAGCCTCCGTTTCGGCCGGAGGCGCCGAACCCGGCGAACCGCTTTTCCACCACGACGATGCGAAGGTCTGGCTGTGCTCGCTTGAGGTAGTAGGCCGCCCACAGTCCGGTGAAGCCGGCACCGGCAATGCAGACATCCGCGTCGATGTTTCCCGGCAACGGTTCGCGCGGCTGCGGCAGTCCGATGCTGGAGTACCAGTACGAGACGCCGCCGTTAACCACCGCTGCGGCAGTGCCCGCCAGACTGTTACCGGTCACTGCGCTCCCGTCGTTGCTGTCACCATGAGTCGAGCGCCGCTACGAGTCGAAGCCGAGGCCGAGAGCGTCGAGGGTCTTGAGCAGCACATTGCGCTGTCCACGGTTGTGATCGGCGCGGTTCAAAGACCAGCGGGTGGCCGCGATCCCGAGCGAGGCGAATGGTTCAGGTGGAAATGGCAACGGTGTGGAGCGCACCATCGCAAGCTCGGTGCGTTCGGTGCTGGCACCAGCAAGCTGGTCGAGCATCACGTTGGCGGCGAAGTGGGTTGCTGCCACCCCGAGACCGGTGAACCCGGCTGCGTAACTGATCCGCCCGTCGCGTGCGGTGCCGAACGACGCACAGAACCGGGTCGAGGTGTCGATGGCGCCGGCCCAGCGGTGGCTGAACCGCAGGCCCTCCAACTGCGGGAATGTCGTAAAGAAATGGCTGGCGAGGTGTTGATAGGTCTCCGCACGACGTTCGTATCTGCTGCGTACACGCCGGCCGTAATGATAAATCGCGTCGTAACCGCCGAACAGGATCCGGTTGTCCGCGCTCAGCCGATAGTAGTGAAACTGGTTGCCCATGTCGCTGAGCCCCTGTCGTCCCTGCCAGCGCAGCGATGCGCACTGTTGCGTGCTCAGTGGCTCTGTCATGAGCACGTAGTCGTAGACCGGAACCGTGGCCAGCCGGTTTCGCTTCAGCAACGACGGGAAGACGTTGGTGGCCAACGCTGTCTTCTTGGCCCGCACGGTGCCGGAGTCGGTCACCACGTCGATGCCCTGCGCGGCATTCAGTCCTCGCGAACTGAGCTCTCGTACTCGAGAATGTTCGAAGATCTCCACCCCTAGTTCGGTGGCGGTGCGGGCCAATTCGCTCGCCAGTTTCCCGGGATGCACGAGCGCGCAGGTGCGCTGGTGCCAGAGACCGCCAAGATAGGTGGGGGAGTTGACGAGCGCCCGCATCGCGCTCTGGTCCAGAAGAACCGTGTCCGGGTCGGCCGCGTTCTCCAGAAGCCAGGCCAGTTGATGAGTTTCGGTGGCGACGTCGATGGAACCGGTGCGTTCGAATTCGCAGTCGATCCCGAGTTGGCCAACGGTGCGCTCGATCTCGTCAAGGTTTTCCAGACCCAGTTCGTTCAGTCGGTCGATGTCGTGTGGCCATCGGCTGCGCCCGTTCGGTGTGCCGTGGGTCAGTGTCGCCTCGCAGAACCCGCCATTGCGTCCCGATGCCGCCCAACCGACGGTTCTGGCTTCCAGAACCACCACCCGCGCGGATGGGTTCCGCTGTTTGGCCAGCACCGCCGTCCACAATCCGCAGTATCCGCCGCCGACAATGGCGACATCACAGCTCAGCCCGGAGGGCAGCGCCGGGTATGGTGTTCGCGAACCTAGACTGTCCAGCCAGAACGAGGCGGGTCTCGCATCGCGCAGCGCCATGGTGACGACGGCGGTCGAAGGACGTTGCCGCTCGAAAACCGTCGTCGCCACGATGAATCGCTTCGGTCTAGATTCTGGTCCAGGCTTCGGTGAGCACGCTGCGGAGGATGCCCTCGATTTCGCTGAATTCGGAGGGGCCGATGGTCAGCGGTGGCGCCAGTTGCACGACCGGGTCGCCCCGATCATCCGCCCGACAGTACAGCCCGGCGTTGAAGAGCGCCTTGGAGAGGAATCCGCGCAGCAGCCGTTCTGATTCCTCAGCGTTGAAGGTTTCCTTGGTCGCCGTGTCCTTGACCAGTTCGATGCCGAAGAAGTAGCCATCGCCCCGCACATCGCCCACGATCGGCAGATCCAACAGCTTTTCCAGCGTGGCACGGAAGATCGGTGAGTTTTCCCGGACACGCTCGTTGAGTTTCTCCTCTTCGAAGATGTCCAGGTTTTCCAGGGCCACCGCGCAGGACACCGGGTGACCGCCGAAGGTGTATCCGTGATAAAACGTGGTGTCGCCGTGCTTGAACGGTTCGTAAAGCCGGTCGCTGATGATTGTGGCGCCGGCCGGTGAGTAGCCACTGGTCAGGCCCTTGGCGCAGGTGATCATGTCGGGAACGAAGTCGTAGGTCGTTGACGCGAACCAATTGCCGATCCGGCCGAATCCGGTGATGACCTCGTCGGCGACGAGCAACACGTCGTACTGGTCGCAGATCTCCCGGACCCGTTGGAAATAGCCGGGCGGCGGTGGGAAGCACCCGCCGCTGTTCTGCACGGGCTCGAGGAAGACTGCCGCCACGGTTTCCGGACCCTCGAACAGGATCATTTCTTCGATACGGTTGGCCGCCCATTGCCCGAAGGCAGCAAGGTCCGTCACCCGGTCCGCGCTGGTTGAGACGTAACCCATTTCCTGTGCGCGGTAATAGTTGGTGTTCGGGACCCGGAACCCGCCCGGGGTCACCGGCTCGAACATCTCCTTCATGCCAGGGATGCCGGTGATGGCCATCGCTCCCTGTGTTGTGCCGTGGTACGCGATGTTGCGGGAGATGACCTTGTGTTTGGTTCCACGGCCTTGAAGTTTCCAGTAGTACTTTGCCAATTTGAATGCCGTCTCGACGGCTTCACCACCGCCGGTGGAAAAGAACACGCGGTTCAGATCGCCAGGGGCGTAGCCGGCGAGCCGGTCGGCAAGTTCGATGGCTTGCGGATTGGCGTATGACCAGGTGGGGAAGTACGCGAGTTCCTCCGCCTGACGTGCCGCCGCTTGAGCCAAGCGCTTGCGCCCATGGCCGGCGTTGACCACGAACAGTCCGCTTAGGGCATCGAAGTACTTCTTTCCGTTGCTGTCCCAAATGTGGTGACCCTTGCCCTTGACGATGATCGGCACGCCCGCGCCGGATTCCATGACGGACTGGCGGGTCATGGCCATCCATAGATGGTCTTTGGCTTTCTGCTGCAATTCGGCCTCACGCGAGGGCGCATTGGTGGCGAGGAGGGTTTGTTCCATAGTCATTTTTATCGAGTTCCCCAGTTGTAGAACTGCTTGAGCAGTTTCAGATAAACGAAGGTTTCAGTGGATTGGACCCCGGGAATACCCCGGATCTCCTTGTTGAGCAGGCTGATTAGATCATCGTCGTTCTCGCAGACCACCTCGGCGAGGATGTCGAAGCTGCCCGCCGTGAGCACGATGTAATCGACCGCCGGGATGCGACCGAGTTGCTCGGCCACTTTTTCGGTATCACCGCACACCCGAATGCCGATCATCGCCTGCCGGTAGAAGCCCAGCTGCATCGGATCGGTGACCGCGACGATTTGCAAGACACCGGATTCGGTCATCTTCTGTACCCGTTGACGCACCGCTGCCTCGCTGAGGCCGACCGCCCTACCGATCTCCGTGTAGGAGCGGCGGCCGTCTGCTTGCAACTGTTCGATGATCGCCTTTGATAGCTCATCGGGCGGCGTCGGCTTTGCCGAAGGAGTCTTCCCCAATGAGTTCATGTTCCGATTCTGTCAGTCAACAGGCCTTTCTACAAGTGGACCCGTAGGATTGTGCCCTCAAAACAACGAAATCAGTGGTGAAAACATCTTTGCGACGTCGTTGTCGTCACACGATCCTGCGTCAGCGGCGGTTGTTCCCCTTGGTGCAGGTTTGATCGGCCGCGGTCTGCCCGGTCACCGTCGGCGGCAGGGTCACCGTCGCAGGCGTCGAGGGACTGGGGCTGGCACTCGCGTCCGCGGATGGCGAATCGGACGGAGCGAACGTCGGGCTCGGGGAGGCGCTGGGAGAATTCGGATCCAGCACCGCGGCTTCGCCAGGCTTTCCGGTCAGTTGCACGGGTTGGTCTGTGCGCAGCGCCAGGTTGACCGCGGCGGCACCGAGGGAGTCCGGAATCACGCGGTTTTGATCCCGCGGGTTCGGCACTGTCGGATACTGCACGAAGACGAGGTGGTTGAGATCGATCGACTTCAACGCGAGCCCGATCTTCACCAGCGAGGTTGGATCGGTGAGGGTATCGGAGAACTGCATATTCGTCACCGCGGCTTTGGCCAGCGGATACAACGCCAGCGGATTACCGAGCACCCCGGCAGACTTCACCTTGCGCACCAGGGCCGAGAGGAACACCTGCTGGTTGCTGATCCGGCCGAGGTCGCTGCCGTCTCCCACACCGTGCCGGCTGCGCAAGAACGACAGTGCTTCGGCACCCTCGAGTGTCTGGGGTCCGGCGGCAAGGTTCAGTGGGGGAATGGTGTATCGCTCCACGACCGGGGTGGCCAGGCACACCGTGACACCTCCGATCGCATTGGACATGGCGATGACGCCGTCCAGAGTGACCTTTGCGGCGAACGGGATGTGCACTCCCGTGAGAGTCTCAACGGTGCGCACCGTGCAGGAGAGGTCGCCTCGGATGAGTGTCGTGTTCATCATCGCCGCCTTCGAGGCCGGGGTGGTCTTCCCGTCGGGCCTGGTGCAACTGGGGATCGGGATCACCATGTCCCGCGGGAAGGACACCACCGTGGCGTTGCTGTGGTCAGCGGAGATGTGCAGCAACATGGTCAAGTCGTTATTCCCGACTCCGGAACTACCCGCCAGTTCGTCCTTGCTCTCGAATGCCCCGCCCTGCCCGGTTCGGGTGTCTGTCCCGGTGAGCAACAGATTGACTTCGCCGTCGATGGCCGTCACCGCTTTTCCGGTCGCGCCGGCGGCTCCCGGGACATGCTCGAGGTGAATTCCCGGCTTCACCGATCTAGCGACATCCCAGGCGGCGATGGCGACGATCGAGGCGCCGCCGACGCCTGTCACTGCCACGATCGCGACGACGAATTTCGCCACGGTCGCCCAGGGCCGCTTACTGCGCAGCTTCCCGTGTCTGACCGGTTCGCCGCCGCCGCTGCGCGATGAACGAGAAGGCCTGTGAGAACTCACGCCGGGTCACCTTTCCGCGGGGGCACAAGATTGATCGCGCTCCGGGCTCATCGGGTACGCGGCTTCCCACGGTAGCGGGATTAGCTGGATATTTGTCGGAGGTCGAGCCACGTCTCAAGCGGGGGTGGTTAGCCTGATCACATGGGAACTTCTCGAGACACGGTGAACATCGTGGATTGGCGACTTCGAGTGTTCGAGCTCTACGCGGGCGTGCGCGAACGTGGGATGGACGACCCGGCGGCCGCCCATTCCCTGTGGCGGGACGGGCGCGATGACCTGTTCAGGACGCATCCGTCGTCTCCGCTGCTGCCGCAGCACCGTGCGGCGTTCGCGCGGCTCGCCGTTGCGGACTACGACCCGGCTTGGCGTTTCGAGGCGGTGGTGGAGCCGGCCGAGGAACCCCGCCGGCTCGATGTGGCAACCGGGACGGACGGGGTGGTGCCGTTCGACCTCATGGGCACGGTGTGGATTCCTGATGTCGGCTCACTGGACGTGTGGCGACTGGCGAGTTATGCCGGCGGCATCTTCCTGCCGGTGCGCGATGGGCTGTCCGGAACACCCGGCGGCACCTACGGCGGGGGACGCTACCTGCTGGATACCGTCAAGGGTGCCTACTTGGGGCAGGGAACGGGGGAGCGCAGTCTCATCCTTGACTTCAATTTCGCCTACAACCCGTCCTGCGCGTACGACCCCGCATGGGCTTGCCCGCTGCCACAAGCCGGCAACCGGGTGAGCGCTGCGGTGCCCGTAGGTGAGCTATCGTTCGGCACCGACTACTGAGTGTGACTTTTGAGTGGGACTATCGAGCCGCGTGGTGCAGCGCATAGTTGCGGGCCACGCGGGCGCGGTTGCCGCATCCGGTGCTGGTGCACCAGCGCCGGCGGGGGTTGCGGGCCAGGAACTGCAGCACGCAGTCGGGATGATCGCAGGTGCGGATCGACTGCCTCAGGCCGGTGGCCAGGAGCTCCGCGACATCGGAGGCGACGAGGTGCAGAGCCTGCCGCCTGGGCGTCGGACTGGAGCGGTAAAGCTCGCCGGTCTTCCACGTCACCTGCTCTGTTCCGATGCCCAGCGCGGCGTTAACCGAGTCGATGGCGTGCCGGCCAGGTGTGGTGCCGGTGCGACCTGCCGTGATGAGTGCGGCAATGGCACCGCGAAGGGTGCGGAACGACGCGAGGTCGTGCGTGGAGCTGCGTCCCGGCCAAGGCAGTCGATATGCCTCGCCGCGCATCCACTCGTCTAGATCCTCAGGGGTGGCCAGCAGGTCCACCGACTGACCGTCGCGCGACACCAGTGTGTTCACGAGGTCGAGGGCGAGGGGTTCGCCCTGCAAAGGGAACCGCGACTTATCCGGCATGGCGCTCAGCCTAATGGCTTGACACATTAGTCGCCAGAGATGAGGCTTGAACTGCGTGGGAGGTTCGGAAGCTGCGGGCCTCGATTTTGTTCCGCGCAGAAACGCGAGAGCATGATGGCCAATTCAACTTCACGAACCGACTACCTCACCGGTGCGCGGCATCGCACCATCACCGTCGCCGGTTTGGAGGTGTTTTACCGCGAAGCCGGCCCCGCTGATGCGCCGACCCTCCTGCTGTTGCACGGCTTTCCCGCCGCTTCGCACCAGTACGCACGCCTGATGGAACGTCTCAGCGACCGGGTGCACCTCATCGCGCCCGACTACCCGGGTTTCGGCTACAGCAGCGCCCCGGCCTCCAGCAACGACGGCGGCGACTTCGCCTACACCTTCGACCACCTCGCCGAGGTCACCGAGGCGTTCCTGGTCGCCCTGGAGATCGATGAGTTCTTCATGTACGTTTTCGACTTCGGCGCGCCGGTCGGATACCGCATCGCGACGCGGCATCCGGAGTGGGTGCAAGGCATCATTGCTCAAAACGGCAACGCCTACGAGGCAGGGCTCGGCCCGGCCATGCAGCCCGTTGCGCGGTATTGGTCAGACCGCGACGGGATGGAGGCGGACGTCCGCGGGGCGCTCACGCTGGAGGCGACGCGCTCGCAGCATCTGGAAGGCACCGCGCGTCCGGAATTCGTCGACCCCGACACGTGGACCCTGGACCAGCACTGGCTCGACCAGCCCGGCCGCGACCAGATCATGCTCGACCTGCTGTTCGACTACCAGTCAAACGTCGCGCTGTATCCCTCGTGGCAGGCGTGGATGCGCGAACACCAGCCGCCGATGTTGCTGCCCTGGGGACGCAACGACCAGTTCTTCCCGGAAGCGGGCGCCAGAGCGTACCTGGCTGACCTGCCCTCCGCCGAACTGCATCTTCTCGACACGGGCCACTTCGCCCTGGATGAGCAGCTGGAAGCCATTGCGCATTTGACCGCTGACTTCATCGGGCGGCACGCCCGGTAGACCACAGAGCATCGAATGAGAGCCACAATCAATAGAGAGAGAATCACGACAGTGCCAGTTGAACAACGCATTTCCGTCCACGACGTCGACCCCGAGGCCTACCAGCCGATGTTCGCCATGGAGAAGTACATCCACGCGGGAAGTCTGGGCGAAGCGCTGCTGGCGCTCGTCAAAATCCGTGCCTCGCAGATCAACGGATGCGCATACTGCCTGGATATGCACGGACGAGAAGCGCGTGCGGCCGGAGTCGATCAGCGGCGACTCGACGTGCTCGCCGGGTGGGAAGAGGCGCCCGACCTCTACTCCGATCGCGAACGCGCCGCGATCGCACTCACCGAGGAAGTCACACTCATCGGTGATGCCGGGGTGTCCGACGCCGTTTGGGCCCGTGTCACCGCTGCCTTCGGGCCAAAGGAAGTCGTGCAGCTACTCATGGCCATTTCCGCCATCAACGTGTGGAACCGCCTGGCGGTAAGCATCCACCAGACTCTTCCGGAGAAGACCGACTGACTGACTGGGCTGGCTTTACTCGACGGCGTCTGATCCGACCGGTGGGTAGCGCGGTGCGCGGCGCGGTGGAGGCGGCGGTACCGCTCTGGCGGCGGTGACCTCCGCCAGCGGGATGGAGACCATGCCGTGCCGGGTCTCTAGCACGCACTCGATGTCGGTGCACGAGCGCAGGTATCCCACCGCGTCGGTGAAGCCGCCGTCGATCCGCTTGCGCACCGTCATCCGGGTTCCCAGCGGCGCCGTGGTGACGAAGTGAACCGAATCCTGCACGCCTCCAGCCTAGGCGCGCCCGGGATGCGGAGCGGCCGACCGTAAGGTTGTTCTATGCCCGCCTCCCTTCTCTACCCGGATCATCCGGGGGAGGCGTTCAACCCGGACCTCGCCTACGACACGTTCGTCGCCTGGGCGCTGGCGCGCGGAATCACGCTGTACCCCGCGCAGGATGAGGCGATCATTGAGATCGTCACAGGAGTGAACGTCATCCTGTCGACGCCAACTGGGACCGGCAAATCACTCGTCGCCGTTGCCGCCCACTTCACCGCGTTGGCGCAGCGGAGGCGCAGCTACTACACAGCACCGATCAAGGCACTGGTGTCGGAGAAGTTCTTCGCCCTGGTCGACGTCTTCGGCGCAGAGCAGGTGGGGATGGTCACCGGGGATTCCTCCGTGAACCCGGATGCGCCGATCATCTGCTGCACTGCAGAGATCCTGGCCAACGTAGCGCTGCGGCACGGGGCTGACTCCAACGTCGACCAGGTGGTGATGGACGAGTTCCACTTCTACTCCGACCCCGAGCGCGGCTGGGCCTGGCAGGTGCCGCTGTTAACGCTGCCGCGGGTGCAGTTCATCGTGATGTCGGCGACGCTCGGCGACATCCGCTGGCTTGCGGAGGACCTCACGACCCGTACCGGACGGGAAACCGCGGTGATCACCGGCGTCGATCGTCCAGTGCCGCTGAACTTCTACTACGCCACGACACCGGTGCACGAGAGCGTCGAGGACCTGCTCGCGACGGGCCAGGCACCGATCTATATCGTGCATTTCTCACAGCTGGCCGCGTTGGAACGGGCGCAGGCGATGACGAGCGTGAAGATCGTCTCCCGTGAGCAGCGAGATCAGATTGCTGCGGAAATCGGCGCGTTCCGTTTCACCACCAATTTCGGCAGGACGCTCTCCAGACTGCTGCGGTCCGGAATTGGGGTGCATCACGCCGGAATGCTGCCCAAATACCGTCGCCTGGTCGAGCAGCTCGCCCAGCGCGGGCTGCTGCGCGTGATCTGCGGCACCGACACCCTCGGGGTAGGCATCAACGTACCGATCCGCACGGTGCTGCTGACCGCCCTGACGAAGTTCGACGGCACCAAGATGCGCCAGCTGAGCGCCCGGGAATTCCACCAGATCGCCGGACGCGCCGGACGGGCAGGATTCGACACCGCCGGCACAGTCGTGGCGCAGGCGCCCGAGCACGAGGTGGAGAACCAGAAGTCGGTGGCCAAGGCCGGCACCGACACCAAGAAGCTGCGGAAGATCGTGCGCAAGCACGCTCCGGAAGGCTTCGTCTCGTGGGGTGAGCCGAGCTTCAACCGGCTCGTGGTCGCCGAACCCGAAAAGCTCACCTCGAGCATGACCGTGAGCCACGCCATGCTGCTCAACGTCATCGCGCGCGGCGGCGACGCGTTCAAGGAGGTGCGCGAGCTGCTCGAGAACAACCACGAACCGCGGCACCGGCAGCGTGACCTGCTGCGCCAAGCGCTGGCGATGTACCGCACGCTGCGCACGGCGGGAATCGTGGAGCAGACGACGGATGCCGACGGGCGCACCAGCATCCGGCTCACCGTCGATCTGCAGCCGAACTTCGCGCTCAATCAGCCGCTGTCGCCGTTCGCTCTCGCGGTGTTTGACCTGCTCGATCCCGAGAGTTCCGCCGGCGCCTCCAGTTACGCGCTCGACATCATCTCGGTGCTGGAGGCGACGCTCGACAACCCGAGACCGGTGCTGTCGGCGCAGCAGTTCCGGGCGCGCGGCGAGGCGGTCGCGGCCATGAAGGCGGACGGCATCGAGTACGACCAGCGGATGGAACTGCTGGAGGAGGTGACCTACCCGAAGCCCATGGAGGAGTTGCTCGATGCGGCTTTCCAGACCTACCGGGCGTCCCAGCCGTGGGTGGGTGATTTCGAGCTGAGCCCCAAGACGGTGGTCCGCGACATGTACGAGCGGGCCATGACGTTCAACGAGTACATCGGTTTCTACAAGCTGAACCGGTCGGAAGGGCTGGTGCTACGGTACCTGTCGGATGCTTATCGGGCAGCGCGGCAGACCATCCCGGCTGAGGCCAAGAACGAGGAACTGCTGGACCTCATCGAATGGCTCGGCGAACTCGTGCATCAAGTCGACTCCAGCCTGCTCGACGAGTGGGAGGAACTGATCAATCCGGCGGCCATCGCCGGGCCGGACGCGCCGGTCGTCCCGCCCGCGCCTCACAGCGTCGTTTCTAACACCAGGGCGTTTCGGATCTTGGTGCGCAACGAACTGTTCCGCAGGGTGCAGCTGGCGGCGCTGGAGGACTACGAGACGCTCGGGGAGTTGGACGGCCAGAACGGATTCGACGCCAGCGCCTGGGCGGATGCACTGGGCGGATACTTCGCCGAGCACGAGTGGATCGGCACGGACGCGGATGCCCGCAGTTCGGCGATGATCATGATGGACGAGGGCGCGGCGTCGTGGACGGTGCGACAGATCCTCGCCGATCCATCGGGAGACCACGATTGGGGCATCAGCGCCACGGTGGACCTTGCCGAATCGGTGGAGGCCGGAGTTGCCGTGGTGCGGGTCGATGCGGTCAACCGGCTCTGAACTCAGTGGGCGGCGGTCAGCTGACCGTCACCTCAACACGGTGCAACCCAGTTGCGCCATCGGGCACCACATCCGCGACCCTGGAGGTTTGCACGGCGCCAATCGCATCCGTCGCCCGCACCGTGAGCGTATGCCTGCCGCTCGTGGCGTTCCAGCGGTACACCCACTGGCGCCAGGTATCGGCCGACTCCGCTGTGCCGAGTTCGGCGTCCCGGAACGCCCCGTCATCCACCTGAACCTGCACGGCGGAAACACCGACGTGCTGTTGCCACGCCACGCCGGCCACTGCGACCATGCCCGCTTTCACCGTCGCGCGGTCCCTCGGCACGTCGATCCTCGAGGAGAGCTTGACCGGACCGCGCGCGCTCCATCCCTGGTGGGTCCAATAGGCGGCATCCCGATCGAACCGGGTGAGCTTGAGCTTCGTCACCCACTTTGTCGCGGACACGTAGCCATACAGCCCAGGCACCACCATCCGCACGGGATATCCGTGCTCGAACGGCAGCGGTTCGCCGTTCATCCCGACCGCGAGGATGGCATTGCGCTCGTCAGTGAGCGCCGTCAGCGGCGTCCCGGCCGTGAAACCGTCGCTGCTGGTAGAGAGCACCATGTCGGCATCCGGCTGCGGGCCGGCACGCTGAAGAAGCGCGCGGATCGGATAGCCCAGCCACGTGGCGTTGCCGATCAGATCGCCGCCGACGTAGTTCGACACGCACGCCAGTGTGGTCCGGCTCTCTTCAAGTGGCAGCGCGATCAGTTCGTCGAACGACAGCGTGAACGGATGCTCGACCATCCCCTCGATCGTCAGCGACCAGTCGTCCCGGTCGAGCTTGGGCACCTGCAAGGCCGTATCGATGCGGTAGAAAATCTGATTGGGAGTGATAAAGGGTGTGATGCCCGTGACGGCCAGTGGTGCAGGCAGCGGCGGCGCCATGACTGCGGCAGCCGGCAGGGTGAACAACGCGCGCGCCTTCACGACCACCTGCGAGCCGGCACTGAGCACCCGTCCGGCGACCAGGGCGAGGATTCCCACCCCTGCCGTCGCACTGGCCAGTGTGAGAAAACTGCGTCGCGCCAACGCTCCAGGCTGCGCAGCCTCCCGATCGACATCGCGCAGCCGACTCGCCAACCAGGACACAACGAGGGCCGAAACGAGCGCCGCCACCGCTGAAGGAACGAACGCAAGCACTCCAGCATCCGCACGCGTGATGGCGGCAATTGTGGCGACGGCCGCGAGGAGCACCAGCAGTACGCGTCCGTACGGCGGCCGGCGAGATTCGAGGATGCCGGCAACCGCGGAAAGGGCCGCAACCAGCACAGCGAGTGTGCCGATCAGAACCGGCTTGTCCGCGTGACCCAGCACGGAAATCGCGAATTCCTTCACCGCGCCCGGCAGGGCGTCGATGACGAACGATCCCACCACGAACAGCGGGCTCGACGTCCTCGCCACCAACGCAGCGGCCAACTCGGCAACACCGAGACCGGCGACGGCAGCGGTGATCCCCGACAGGGCGGACAGGACCGGTCGGCTTAGCCTCATCGAGCATCCATGATGTTCCAGCGTAGAAGCATTGACCGGGAAAACACCCTGCCTTACGATTACCGTTTTTTCCTACCGCGTTGAAAGCGTGAGAATGACGGTATGACGAAACAGCAACGCCTCGTGCTCGCTATCGCGATCCTCGGTTCGTTCGTGGCGTTTCTCGACGGATCCGTCGTCAACGTCGCCCTGCCGGCGATCAGCCGAGAATTGGGTGGCGCACTGACCACCCAGCAGTGGGTAGTCGATGCCTACCTGATTACGCTCGGCAGTTTGATCCTCGTTGCCGGCTCCCTCTCGGATGTCTTCGGGCGGATCACTGTGCTGCGTTTCGGACTCGTCGGGTTCGGAGTGACATCACTGCTGTGCGCGGTGGCACCGAGCCCGGAATTCCTCATCATCTCGCGTGGGCTGCAGGGCATCGCCGGTGCGCTGCTCGTGCCGAGCTCGCTCGCCCTCATCATGTCGAATTTCCGTGGCGCCCTGCAGGGTAAGGCGATCGGGTCCTGGACGGGGTGGACCAGCGTGGCCTTCCTGATCGGTCCTCTGATCGGCGGAGCCTTCGTCGATCTGGTCAGCTGGCGACTGGTATTCGCGATCAACGTGGTGCCGATCGCCGTCACGATCTGGCTGCTCGTCATCCTGCGGCAGCACGATGTTCGAGAAAGTGGCGCGAGCGTCGATTACCTCGGCGCCGTCCTTGCCGTCGTCGGCATCGGCGGCCCGGTCTACGCGTTGATCGAGCAGGAACACGACGGCTGGGCCAGTCCTGCCATCTACCTGCCGATGGCGATCGGTATCCTCGCCTTCGCCGGCTTCCTGTGGCGTCAACGCGTCGCAGCCGCGCCGATGATGCCACTGGAGCTGTTCCGAGTGCGAAACTTCGCGATGGGCAATATCGCGACCTCTGCGATTTACGGCGCCCTGTCGCTCGGCGGATTCCTCGTCGTCGTCTTCCTGCAGCAGGTGAGCGGGTACTCGGCCACGATGGCGGCCCTTTCCACGCTGCCGCCCACGGTCATTCTCATGCTGTTGTCGACCTACTGCGGCACGCTCTCCGCGCGCTTCGGACCACGCCTGTTCATGACCGTGGGACCCATCCTCGGCGGCGCGGGTTATCTGTTGATGCTCAGTATGACCGCCGATGTGAACTACTGGACCCAACTGCTTCCTGGCATGCTCCTGTTCGGACTGGGCCTGACCATTACCGTGGCGCCGCTCACCGCCGCGATTCTCGGAGCGATCAGCGAACGTCAGGCGGGCATCGGTTCGGCCATCAACAACGCGGTGGCCAGAGTGGCCGGACTTGTCGCCATCGCCATGCTGGGCATCATCACCGGGGCGACCCTCGACGTCGATGGGTTCCACCGGGGCCTGATCGTCACGGCGGCTCTGCTCATTCTCGGCGGCGTGATTTCTGCCTTCGGCATCCGGAACATTGCCAAGGAGCCTAGCGTGGCCCGCTCATCGTCGCGAGCGGCACCGGCTGATTAACGCTGCGCGTACAAGCGGCGGGCCAGTCAGCCGATCAGGCGCTCACCCAGCCACGCCAGCACAACGACGTCGATGAGTGCGGCTGCAATGATGAGCCGGAACAGCAATCGAGTCGGCCGCCGCGTCATGATCAGGACGATACCCAGGGCCGCAATGACCAGTGTCGCGCCGAAACCGATCCACTGCACACCGTTCACCCGACCAGTGGCAGTCGGTGCGGTGCCAACGACCGCGAGCACGGCTGCCGCGACCAGCGCCAGAAAGGTGACCACACCACCCCACACCCGGCCGAGCACGTGCGGCAGACCACGCACCCCGGTGCGGCGATCGTCGCCGAGATCGGGGATGACGTTGGTAAAATGGGCCGCCACCCCCAGCATCGCGCCCATGCCCATCGCCCACCACGCAGCCGGCTTCGGCTCCGGCAATGACAGCGTGACGACCAGAGGCAGCAGTGCGAAGCTCAGGGCATACGGCAGCACCGACAGCGGCGTACTCTTGAGGCCGAGGTTGTACCCCCACGCCGAGGCGATGAACACAACGTGCACGAGCGTCGCGGCCACTCCGAGCGGGACGGTGAACGCCACCGCGGCGCCCGCGAAGCAGAACGACGCCGTGCGCACAGTGGCTGCACTGATCCAGCCCAAGGCGACAGGCTTGTCGCCGCGGCCCACGACACGGTCCCTGGGCGCGTCGAGCCAGTCGTTGGACAGACCCACCGAGACCTGATTGCAGAGGAACGCGACACCGAGCAGCACGAGCCGGGCGGCATCCATCCCCACACCCACACCCAACACCACGGCCACCGTCGTCACGGCGATGGTCGGCCCGGGATGCGACGCGAGGGCGAGCGACACCAGCGTGCGAGGCGCGCGTTTCGGCTCGGACTCGGCATTCGGCGTGGAGCGCGGCACGGTGACAGGCTAGCGGTCAGGGCAGCAGCAGCACCTTGCCGATGTGCGCGGAAGATTCCAGCAGCTCGTGCGCCGCGCTCGCCTGGGCCAACGGCATTCGGCTGTCGATGACCGGAACGATACTGCCCGCCGCGACAAGCGGCCAGACGTTCTCTCGCACGCTCGCGACGATCTCGCTCTTCTCCGCGGCCGGCCTCGCCCGCAGTGTCGTTCCGTAAATGCTCGCCCATTTGCCCATCAGAGTGCGGATGTCGAGCTCTCCGCGTTCGCCGCTCTGATTGGCGATCTCGACCAGACGGCCGCGGCGGGCCAGTGCGGCGAGATTCCGTGTCAAATATTTGCCGCCGATCGGATCCAGGATCACGTCGACCCCGGCGCCGTCCGTCGCGGCGAGCACGCTCTCGAGGAAGTCCTCGCGCCGATAGTTGATCAGGATGTCCGCGCCGAGCCGCTTGCAGGTCTGGAGTTTCTCGGTCGTGCTGGCGGTGACTGCGACGCGAGCGCCGAACGCGCGAGCCAACTGCACCGCCATGGTGCCGATGCCGCTCGACCCGCCGTGGACCAGCAGTGTCTCACCGGCTGTCAGATTGGCCAACTGGAACACATTCGACCACACCGTGAGAATCGCCTCCGGCAGTCCCGCGGCATCGATCAGGTCGACGCGATCGGGCACTGGTAACACGTGCGCTGCCGGTGCCAGCGCGAGGGAGGCGTAGCCGCCGCCGGCCAGCAACGCACACACGCGGTCGCCGATGGACCAGCCGCTCACCGATGGGCCGAGTGCGGCTATGATTCCCGAGACCTCGAGACCCGGCCAATCCGGCGCGCCGGGCGGCGGCGGATAGCTGCCCTGGCGTTGCCCGATGTCCGAGCGATTCACCCCCGCGGCGGCAACGGAAATCAATATCTCGCCTTCGCCAGGCACCGGATCGGGCAGTTCCGCGAGCGTGAGTACCTCTGCGCCACCGAACCGTGGAATCGTGACAGCCAACATGGTCCAACGCTATGTCAGTGAGGCGGGCCAAGTTGCCAAAATCTCGGTGTGTCCATCCCCGATCAGGTGTCGCCGGTGATGACTTCCCGGATGCGTCGCAGATCTTCCATGAGCGAGCCGATGAGGATCCAGTGCTCCGGATGCGGATTCGAGATCAGCAGTGGGGCGGTGAGCGCCGGCGGCTCAGCTGTGACCGGCATTTGGTCGGAGGTACGCACGCTGCCCGGTGCGAGCGCGGCCGGACGGTCACGGGCAAGAAGGCGCACATCATGTCCTGCCCTGGCCAGTTCGGTGGCCACCGAGCGTACCACCAGGTCGTCGCTCAGACCGGCGTCGTAGTGATCGCGGATGGCGCGGGCCACACCGAGAACTCGCGTGACCAGAATCGACAGGGACGCCAGGAAGTCCTTGTCACTCTCCAGCACGTACCGGTGCTTCGCGCCGCGCGGGTTGAGCATCAGAGAGTCGCCGGCGCGGGTGATGTCGTCTGCTGCAGCGTCCCGCAGCCGGCGTAGGTCGCGTGCGTCGACGAGGATTTTCTCGAACACCTCGAGCCTCCGGTGCGAATGCAACCCGTCGGCGAGTGACTCGAGCGTTGCCGCAATGCCGTCGGCGAGACGCGTCACCGATTCATGGGCGGGCGCCAGCAGCACCGGCGGTACCACGACCACGTTCACGATGAGGCCGATGACGGCCCCGATCACGGTCTCCAGCACTCGACTGGCCGCATAGCCGGGAGTCTGCGCGCCCATCGCCACGACGAGCATCGCGCTGATCGGAATTTGCACCGTCGAGCCGGGGGTGAGCTGAAGGGCCCAGGCCAGCAGCAACGACACGACGATGATCGACAGCACAACCCACATGGAATGGCCGAACAACAGGGTCGCCCCGCTTGCCAGCACCACGCCGATCACCACGCCGAGACTGCGCTCGATGCCCTTCGCCAGGGAGAGGTTGACGCTGGGTTGAACAACGAGCAACGCCGCGATCGCTGCGAAAATAGGCAACGGTTGATTCAGCAGCACCACGCAAAGCACCCATGCGCCCACGGACGCCAACGATGTTTTGAGCACCTGAAGCAGTGGACTTCGCGAGGACGCACGCAATGAGCTGGTCAGTTGCATCGCACCAGGCTAGCCCGACCGCAGGCCTAACCTACCCACCGGAGTGGGAGCGTTACCGGGTGGGTAACTGAAAACCGTCGAGATCATCGGTGATCGGCAGCGTCGTGGCGGCCGGCGCGATGCTCGCGGTACCGGAGATCGTGGCCGCGGTGGCCGCGGACACGTTTCCAAGCGACACGCTGATGAACAGCGCCGCGGCGAGAACCAGCGCGGCGCCCACGGCGCTCAGACCGCCGTTGACCACCGTGAGCCTGGCCGAGGTCCGAAGCCGGCGCACATAGACGGCGACAGCGGCCAGTGCGAGCACCGCAACGATGATAGTGACGGACAGTGGCATCGCGATCATGTGGAGCGCCGCAGAGTCTGCGGACCAGACGGCAAGGGTGGTGTCAGCAGGCATAGCGTGCTGTTCCTCTCGGGTAAGGAACATTCCCGTCGGGTACGAGAACTGGAGTCCCGCTGCGCTAGGGGTGCATACCGGAACCAAGGAAAACTTAGCACCCCCCGATTCGGGGGTCAAGCGACACGGCGGTCACACGACGGTCACACGCCAGTCACGACCTGCCAGCCGGGACACTCTTGGCAGGCGGCAGCGGCCCGCGCAACCGCTTCGACAAGTCCGCGTGCGCGTCGTGGGCGTACGACAAGGCATCCGCAGCGCTGACGAGAGCGAGGTGCGAGAAGGCCTGCGGAGTGTTCCCCACCTGGCGTTTGTTCGCCACGTCGTACTCTTCGCTGAGCAGGCCGACATCGTTGGTGAACGACACCAGTCGGTCCATCAGCTCGTGCGCGTCATCGAGCCTGTCGCTGCGCGCGTACTGCTCGGCGAGCCAGAATGAGCAGGCCAGGAACGGATGCTCGCCCGCCGGCAGCCCGTCCAGACCCGATTCGCTGCGATAGCGCAACAGCAGTCCGTCCTGCAGCAGGTCCTGCTCGATCGCCGCCACGGTGCCGAGCATGCGCGGATCGGTCGGCGCTAAATAGCCGATCTGCGCCAGTTGCAACAGCGACGCATCGACGCTGTGGCTGCCGTAATACTGTGTGTAGGTGCCGCGGTCTTTGTCGAAACCCTGTTCCTCGATCTCGTCACGGATGCGATCGCGCAATTGGGTCCAACGGTCGAGCGGGCCGTCCAGCCCGTAATCGGTGACCGCGCTGATCGCACAATCGAACGCCGCCCAGAGCATCGCGCGCGAGTGGGTGAAGTGGCGCCTGGGGCCGCGGATCTCCCAAATGCCGTTGTCGGGGCGCTGCCAATTCTTCTCGACGAAGCTCATCAGCGCACGTTGCAACGGCCAGGAGAATTCGGTCTCCTCGATCCCCAACTCCCGGGCCGCCTGCAGCGCCACCATCACCTCACCGAACACATCGCCTTGGTACTGCTGGTACGCGGCGTTGCCCACGCGCACGGGCGACGCGCCACGGTAGCCCGGCAGGGTGGTCAACTCCAGCTCCATGAGAATCCGTTCGCCGGCCAACCCATACATGATCTGCACATCGGCCGGGTCGCCGGCAATCGCACGCAACAACCAGCCGCGCCAGTCTTTCGCCGCATCGGCAAACCCGTGGTTCAGTAGCACGTTGAGAGTCAGCGACGCGTCGCGCAACCAGACATACCGATAGTCCCAATTGCGCGTACCTCCGAACTGCTCCGGGAGGCTCGTCGTCGCGGCAGCCGCGATCCCCCCGGTGTCCTCGTGGGTGAGCGCGCGCAACACCAGCAGCGACCGGCGCACCTCGTCGTCATAGAACGGCGAGGTCGAATAGGACGCGATCCAGCGCTGCCACCGATCGACTGTGCGCGTGATCGCGCCGGAAACATCCGGTGCCGCGGGTGGCTTCCGGTGCGACGGATACCACGTCATCGAAATGTCGACTGTGTCACCCTGGTGCACGGTGAAATGGGAGACGTGCGAGTGATCGGCTGCCGTGAGCTTCGGGCCGCGCACGATGACCGAATCCGGTCCGGCGACAGCGACGATCGCGGCAAGGTCCTTCTCCGGGGTCTGGCGGATCCAGGGCAGCGCTGCCGCATACCCGAACCGGATGCGCAGGTCCTGCATCATGTCCACGGAACCGCTGATTCCGACGACGCGGCGCACGAGGTCGGCGCGGCGATCGCCGAAGGGCATCAGGTCGGTGACCTCGACCTCGCCGGTGTCGGTCACCCACCTGGTCACCAGCACGAACGTGTTGTCAACGTATCGTCTGCTGGTACTCACGACGCCGCGCTCCGGAGCGAGAAGCCAACGACCGTGGTCCTTGTCACCCAGTAACGCCCCGAACATGGACGGCGAGTCGAACAGGGGCAGGCACAGCCAGTCGATGCTTCCGTCTCGGCCGACCATGGCGCCGGTGTGGCAGTCACCAATGAGCGCGTAATCCTCTATCTGCATCGCCATGCCTCATTGTTACACCGGTGTCCCGTGGGCGATCTGTGACGTCTGATCAGGATCTGCGACCCTTCAGCGTCAGAGAGTTACTCTGGGGCAATGAATGAGCACATTGGAACCCTGGTCATCTTCGGCGCACTGGGAGACCTGGCGAAGCGGTTGCTCTTACCCGGACTCGGCCAATTGTTGGACCATCAAAAGCACAAGGATTTCCAGCTGATCGGTGTCGGCACGAGCAAGTTCTCCGATGACAAGTGGCGCGACGAAGTGCGAAAGTCGTTCGCGTCGGTGGGAGCGTCGGGATCGGGCTCGAGCCGGGTCGCCGATTCGGCCACCTATGTGCAGGCGGATGTGACCACGCCGGAGGGACTGAAGCGCGTCTTCGCCGCCTGCTCCGGTGTTCCCGCGTTCTACTTCGCGTTGCCGCCCGCGGTGACCATGGCAAGCTGTGAGGCCATGAAGACTCTGACGCTGCCGGAACATTCGGTGTTCGGAATGGAGAAGCCGTTCGGCACCGACCTTCGCAGTGCCACCGAGTTGAATCGCTTGGTGGCGACCTTGATTCCGGAAGACAGCGTGCACCGGGTTGATCATTTCCTCGGAAAGTCGACGGTGTTGAACGTGCTCGGCCTGCGGTTCGCCAACCGGGTCTTCGAACAGGTGTGGAATCGTGACAACGTCGCGAAGGTGGAGATTTTCTTTGACGAACAGCTGGCGTTGGAGGGTCGCGCCGGCTATTACGACAAGGCCGGCGCACTCGTCGACATGATCCAAAGCCATCTGCTGCTAGTGATGGCGGTGGTCGCCATGGAAGCGCCGTCCAGCATCGACGCCGGCGATCTTCGCGGCGCGATGTCACAGGCGCTGCGCGCCACCCGGGTGTGGGGCGGCGACGCGGCGACGGCGAGCCGGCGAGGCCGCTACACGGCGGGAACGGTGTCTGGTGAGTCGATCCCGTCGTACACCGACGAGCCGGGGGTGACACCGAAGCGGAACACCGAAACCCTCGCCGAGGTGACGTTTGAGGTGCAGAACTGGCGCTGGGCCGGCGTGCCATTCGTGCTGCGCTCCGGCAAGGCGCTGGGGGATACCCGCAAGGACATCGTCATCACCTTCAAGGACGTGCCGCACCTGCCCGGTGGTTTCTCCGGCCCGTCCGGCCGGTCGCAGCTGCGGATCGGCCTCGGACCCGACGAAATCGAGCTGGGGGTGCGTATCAACGGCGAGGGCGATCCGTTCACCCTCGATCCGGTGAAGCTGAGCACCAGTTTCGCGCGAGGAGAGCTGCCGCCCTACGGCGAGGTGCTCTCGGGCATCATGGGCGATGACCCGACGCTCTCGGTGCGCAGCGATGAGGTCGAGGAGTGCTGGCGCATTGTGACGCCGGTTCTCGCCGCGTGGAAGAAGAACGAGGTGCCGATCGACGAGTACCCGGCCGGTTCGGCAGGGCCCGAGTCGTGGATGTCCACACCGGGCCTGGGCTGACCCGTTGCCGGTTAGTCCTCCGGGTCGGCCGGGTCGATGGGCAGGTGATGGTCCCGACCGGCTTCGCCGCGCTTCCAGTAGCCGTCGACCTTGACTCGGGATGTCGGCAGTGACAGTTCCCGTCGCAGGTACCGTCGAAGAGGAATGAGCGTTGTGGCTTCGCCGGCCGCCCAGACGTAGGTATCGCCGCCGATCGTGCCCAGGCTGCGCAGGGATCGCTCGAGGCTGACCTGGGTCTTGTCCAACCACACCACACGAGCGCGATTCACGTGCGCGGGATCCAGGTAGGCGGCATCCGACTCGTTGTCGAGCTCCACCATTCCCAGAATCTCGACAGCTTCTGGCAATAGCTCGATCCAGCGCGCGAAGGCGGGCAGGGCGGATTCGTCGGCGATGAGGATGACCCGGCTGACGTCACTGGGCACCATGCGTGACGCTCGTGGTCCGCGCACGGTGAGCACATCACCCACGGCGGCGCCCTGTGCCCAGTGCGTCGCTGGGCCACTCCCCACGTGGTTGTAGAAGTCGACGTCGAGCTGCGGTGGCGAGTCCGGCGTGCCTGGCCGGAACAGTCTCGGGGTGTAATCGCGGGTCAACTCTAAAGCTTCCGCACCACTGCGACCCTCTGTGCTGGTGGAACCTTCGGTGAAGTCGAGTTTGACGTGATCGGCCGGCCCGACGCTGGTGAAATCGTCGAGTTCATTGCCTTCGAGGGTGATGCGCACGAAACCGGGCGTCAGCTGCGTGACGCGGGCCACGGAGAGTGTGCGGACAGACGAGAGATGGCGCACGAGAAGATTGGACTGAATCAACGTTATCTCTCCTGGAGTTGGACAGGCGGACGGAAGACGAGTGCGAGCCGCGAACCGGCTCTGACCGCACAGCCTATCCCCTTCTGATGCGAGGGTGGAATTCGTTACAACAGCCCCGCGTCGGCAAGGCGCTTGGCCAATCCCGCACCGTTGTGCGCGTAAACCCAGCGTGCGGAATTGCCCTTGCGCCGCTCCTCCGCACTGCTGCGGCCCCCGGCGAGCACCGCTTCGCTGTTGGACAGCTGTCGGATGGCAACAGCCGACACGTTGTCCGGATGCGCGTCCGCGAACTCGCCGTAGATGTCCTCGTCGTGCTGCCCGTCGTCGCCGACCAGGAGCCACCGGACTCCGGGGAATTCGGTGGCCAGTCGCGCCAGGCTCTCTCGTTTGTGGTCGCGGCCGCTGCGGAACCAGCGGTCGTGGGTGGGACCCCAGTCGGTGAGCAGCAATGCCCCGGCAGGATACAACTGCCTGGAAAGGAACCGGGTGAGGGTGGGGGCGACGTTCCACGCACCGGTGGAAAGGTAGATGACGGGGGAACCCGGATGCGAGCGCGTGAGTCGTTCGAGCAGCACCGCCATGCCCGGGACGGGGCGGCGGGCATGCTCGTCGAGCACAAACGTGTTCCACGCCGCGAGCAGCGGACGTGGCAGCGCAGTCACCATGATGGTGTCATCGATGTCGGAGACGATGCCGAAACTCACCGCGGGATCGACGACGAAGACCGGACACTCGATGGGGTCCGACTCGTCGGTGCGCACCGTGATGGTGTGCCAGCCCGGCGGCAGGTCGGACTCGAGTACCACATCGACGACCCCACCCCGGTCCGCGGTGACCCGGTGCTGGATTCCGCCAATGTCGACCGTGACGGCGACGTCATTCACCGGCACGCTGGTGAAGCTGCGCCATCCGCGGATCTTCTTGGAGCGGTCATCCGTCGCACCGGGCCTCGCCAGCAACACACGGCACAGCACGCGTACCCAACCGGGCGCCCCGTATCCGGTGTACGCGATCACCGCGGAGGTGAGGCCGCGTTTGCGGGCCCGCTTCTCGCGGAACGCGTGGAATCGGTCCTCCATGCGTGCCGCGAAATGCGGAATCGATGGGGCTCCCGAGGGCGCTCGCGACGATTTGCGGGCGGAAGTCATGGGTCACAGTCTTTCACGAGAGCACCGCACGATTTCCCGGGGGGAGCGGGAGCCCTCCCGGCAATGCGGATCAGCTACTGAGAAATACCTTAGAAACTGAGTTTTTTCACAAAATTGCGGGCCTAATGTAGTCGGCCACGGTACAATTCCTCTTGTAAGGACGAGGCCGAATTGCCCACACGAAATTGGGGAGAACCAATGCCAGGAGCAACAGCCCTACTGCGGAATGAACCCGTACAGGCGAGAAGCACAGCCCGCCTCACCTCCTTACTGGACGCCGCGGCAGAAGTCGTCGACGAGATAGGTTTCGAACGCCTCACCACCGCCATGGTCGCCGAGCGCGCCGGCGCTTCTATCGGCACCGTATACCGGTACTTTCCGGACCGCATCGCCGTGCTGCAGAGCCTTGCCGCCCGGTCGCTGACTCAGTTCTCGCAACGCATTCGCCCGGCATTGACCGAGCCAGTACAAGCCAACTGGTGGGAGGCGGTCAACACTGTTTTCGACGATGCGGTGAACGCCTTCCGATCGGTCCCCGGTTTTCGGTCGCTTCGGTTCGGGGACGTCATTGACGTGCATCCGGCCACCGACGATCGCAGCGGAAACAGCATCATGTCCGCCGAGATCACGTCGGTGCTGGCGTCGACCTACGGTCTGCCTGACGACGATGACTTGGGACTTCGCGTGGAGGTCGCGCTCACCATCGCCGACTCCCTATTGGCGCGAGCGTTTGCCACCGACCGCACGGGTGATTCCCGCTACATCGAGGAAGCGCGATCGGTTGTGCGCAGCTACCTCGTTGACCGCTATGGCGAGCCTGCAGCTGCATAGCGAGCGGGTAACGGGTTCGAGGTCGAATTTCCGGCTGGCACCGTGTCTGGTGCGATCGCGCGAACTCCAGGGAATAACTGCGCTTCCGGGTAGCGTTTGACCCAGTGGCAAGTGTCGATTCTCGGGCGCCCCCGAGAGGAATGAGCCATCTATGATCGAATTCCGATCCGTCTCGAAGAAATTTCCCAGCGGAACCGTCGCGGTTGACAACTTCAGCATCGTCATCCCGTCGCACAAGACGACGGTGTTCGTGGGCTCATCCGGATCGGGCAAGACCACACTGCTGCGCATGATCAACCGCATGGTCGAACTGACCGCGGGCACAATCGAAATCGACGGGGAGGATACCTCCACCCTCGAACCGGTTGCACTGCGTCGCCGCATCGGGTACGTGATGCAGAACTCCGGACTGCTGCCACACTTCACCGTGATCGACAACATCGCGACGGTGCCCGTGATCAGCGGCGTGCCCCGGCGCACGGCAAGGCAGAATGCGCTGCAACTGCTGGACACCGTCGGCCTGGACCGATCGCTCGCCAGCCGCTATCCGAGCCAACTCTCCGGTGGACAGCAGCAGCGTGTCGGCGTTGCCAGGGGTTTGGCGGCCGACCCCAACATCCTGCTCATGGACGAGCCGTTCGGCGCCGTCGACCCGATCGTGCGCTCCGAGCTCCAACAGGAACTGATCAGGTTGCAGCGTGAACTGGGCAAGACGGTCGTCTTCGTGACTCACGACATCGACGAGGCGTTTCTGCTTGGCGACCAGGTGGTCATCCTGGAGGTGGGCGGCAAGATCGCCCAGGTCGGGTCGCCCACCGAGATCATCTCCGAACCGGCGAACAGCTTCGTCGAAGAATTCATCGGCGTGCAGAAGGGCAAACGGGCGCTGAGCATCAGGAAGACCGCCAGGGGTGACATCGTCGTCGACAGCGAAGGCAGGGCGGCCGGTGTGCTGGTGCGCGAGCCGGATGGTGACGTGCGGTGAACTGGGTCGTCGACAACCTCGAACTGATCGGCCAGCTCACCCTGGTGCACCTCGCCACTGCTGTGCCGCCGATCGTGCTGAGCTTCGTGCTGTCTATTCCGGTCGGCTGGGCAGCCAACCGCTTCGCCGTCAGCCGCGGCCTGGTGCTCTCCGCCGCGGCCCTCTTGTACTCCATCCCGTCGCTGCCGTTCTTCCTGGTGATGCCGATCTTCCTGGGCACGGGGCTCCGGGACTCGCTCAACGTGGTGGTCGTCTTGACCGTGTACGGCATCGCGCTGATGGCGCGCTCGACGGCCGATGGTCTCGAGTCGGTGGACGCTGACGTTCGCGAGTCGGCCACTGCGGTCGGGTTCTCCTCTCGCGCCCGGTTTTGGCGCGTAGAACTGCCGCTCGCCGGTCCCGTACTGCTGGCCGGCCTGAGAGTCGTCGCAGTGAGCACCATCAGCCTGACCACCGTCGGAGCGGTGTTGGGCATCGACAGCCTCGGCATCCTGTTCACCGACGGGTTCCAACGCAATATCCCGGAGGAGATCGCCGCAGGCATCGTGTTCACGATTGCCATGGCGCTGGTGGTCGATCTGATTCTGGTGCTGATCGGCCGCGCGCTCATGCCCTGGACCCGGGCCGGTGCGTCGCACGACCGCGTCACGCAGCGGTCCGTCCAAACGGCGGCGGTCGCATGAATTTCTTCCTGGATGCGGTCGCGTGGATTTTCAACGGTGCCCACTATGGCGGCGCCAACGGCATCGACACACGCGTCGTAGAACACGTTGCGATCAGCGGCGAGGTGCTCCTCGTGTCCGCGCTGATCGCGATCCCGCTCGGCTACCTGGTCGGCCACACCGGCCGAGGCAAGACCCTCACCGTCGCCCTGTCCGGAGGGGTGCGCGCCCTCCCCACCCTTGGCCTGATGATCATCCTCGCCCTAGCTCTTGGCATCGGACTGGAAGCGCCGTTCATCGCCTTTGTGGTGTTGGCGGTTCCGTCGGTGCTCGCCGGGGCTTACGCCGGCTTCGAAGCTATCGACCGCAGCACTATCAACGCCGCTCGGGCTGTGGGAATGACTCAGTGGCAGACTCTCACCAAGGTCGAAGTGCCACTTGGACTTCCGCTGCTGATCGGCGGTCTGCGCTCCGCGTCGCTGCAGGTGATCTCGACGGTGACTCTCGCCGATTACGTCGGGGCCGGCGGTCTGGGCCATTTTCTGTTCCTCGGGCTCAAGACGAACGACTATCCGCAAATGCTGGCTGGGTCGATCGTCGTCATAGTGCTCGCGTTGCTCTCCGAGATAGTTTTCAGCGTGCTGCAGCGCGTCGTGGTGCCGGCGGGAGTGTCCGTCAGCAGCACCCATATCGTCCGTACGAGACCACTCCGGTCACGCTCGGCAATCGGATGATCAGCACATGGTTGATCGCCCATAACAAGTAAGGAATTCACAATGTACACAGCAGGAAAAGGCCGACTCGCCGCGATTGGCGCTGTCGTGGTTGGGGCCGCAGTCGCCCTCTCAGGGTGCGCATCGAGTAATCCTCTGGCCACGGGACCCGCTGCGTCCGGCGGTGGGCAGCTGATCGTCGGCTCTCAGGACTATTACTCCAACGAGGTGATCGCCGAGATTTACGCCCAAGCCCTTGAAGGAGCCGGCTACACCGTGAAGCGCGACTTCCGCATCGGTCAGCGTGAGGTCTACCTTCCCGAGATCGAGGCGGGCAAGATCGACGTCTTCCCCGAGTACATCGGCAGCCTGGACCAGGCACTGAACAAGTCCGCGAAGGGCGGCACGCCGGATGCCGTCTACCAGGACCTCACCTCCGTTCTGCCGAAGGGGCTGAAGGTATTGAAGCCGGCAGTAGCGGCTGACCAGAACTCCTGGACCGTGACGCAGGCCTTCGCCCAGAAGTACAAACTCACCGACATCGCGTCGCTGAAGAACGTGACCGAGCCGATCACCGTCGGCGGCAACTCGGAGTTGGAGACTCGTCCCTACGGTCCGACGGCGTTGAAGGAGAAGTACGGCATCACCACTGCGGGATTCAAAGCGGTTGAGGACAGCGGTGGACCGCTGACCGTGAAGGCTCTCGTCGACAAAGAGATCCAGCTCGCCAACATTTACACCGCCGACCCCAACATCAAGTCGAACCACCTCGTGGCTCTGGCGGATCCGGACGGGCTGTTCTTCCCTGACAACGTCGCTCCCGTCGTGTCGAAGAAGGTCGATGCCAAGGCGGCCGCGGTGCTCGACAAGGTCGACGCGAAGCTGTCCCAGAGCGCGCTTGTGGAGCTCAATTCCCAGAGCGTGAACGAGAAGAAGTCGGCCAAGGACATCGCCAAAGCGTGGCTGGCCGATACCGGAATCGTCAAGTAGCTGACGTGCCGGTCGGGGTCTCATCGCCTCCTGCCTGGTGGTCCATGTGGCGCGCCTCGCGCGCTGCCAAGTACTTCTTGGCGAGGACCACCAGCGTCAGGAATGCGACGATGATCCCGACGAACACATAACCGGCGAAGTGGAGCCGACCCGACATGTTCCTGAAGTTGTCGGCCGCCGCCCAGCCGACCGAGACGTAGGCGAACGCCCACAGGACGCACGCGGGAGCGGTCCAGGCCAGAAACCTGCGGTATCGCATGGTGCTCATCCCGACGGTGAGGGGCACGAGCGAATGGAACACCGGCAGGAACCGAGAGATGAACACGGCGATGCCGCCGCGCCGGTCGATGTAGCGTTCGGCACGGGCCCAGTGCTGCGCGCCGAGACGCTGCCCGAGGCGGCTTGCCTGGATCTTCGGTCCGAAGTAGCGGCCCAACGCGAAGCCGACACTTTCCCCGCCGAGGGATCCCACGATCACCAGCGCCAGAAGGGACAAGTATTCGGGAAAGCCTGCGATGGCAGTGCTGGCCACGATCACGATGGTGTCCCCGGGGACGACGAGACCGACCAAAACGGAGGTCTCGAGAAACATTCCGGTGCCAGCGAGAGTGGAGCGCAGCAGCGGGTCGACCGACTGGATCAGGCTGAGGATCCAGATGAGCGCGTCGTTCACGGCCCTGGCGGCGTGAGCGGCGTGGCCAGCGCATCCATGCGTGCGCGCCAGGCGGACGCCCGCGACGACTCACCAGCCAGCGCAGGGCCCTCGACCCATGCCGCGATGGTGCGGATGCCGTGCAATGCGTTCACCGCCCACACCTCCAGAGCGTCGAGTTCGTGTGGCTGAGCCGCTTCGTACCGTATCTCGGTGCCCAGTGCGGTGGCAATAGCCATCAGCGTTTTCGCCGTGACGCTGTCCACTCGGACCAAACTCGTCGGCGGCGCACACAAGGTCTGCCCACGCCACCAGAGGATGGCCGTCGAGGCGCCGTCCACGACGTGTCCTGACTCGCTGAGGATGATGGCCTCGTCGGCGCCCCGCAATTGTGCGTCACGGCGGATCTCCGCGAGGGCGGCGATGTCTGGGCCTTTGATGCCGGGCTGGCGTCGCGGATCTTGACCTTGGTGGGTGACGGCGGTGAGAGACGTTCCTCGTGACGGCGCACGTCGAAGCCGGAATGCGAGTCGCGGTGTGCCGCTGTCGTGGCGCAGCTCGACGCGCGGAAACCAATGGCCGGTGCGCGGAAGGTGTGCGAGCGATGCCGCCCAGAACTCCTCGAGTCGAAGTCGTTCCTGCTTCTCGGGCGCTATGGCGGCGAAGAATCGTGCCCGGTGCAATCCGAGGGCCACAACCTTGCCCTCTGCGACCAGCCAGGAATCCGCGGCCGCGATCGGCGCGTCGACGCCGTCGTCCTCCGGTTCAAGCCGGCCTGAGTTCCAGAGGAAGGAGGAGATCGTGACCATAGGGTTAGGGTATGCGCCGACGCGTCCTGACAACTGTGTACCGGCGGTGGATCGACCCGGAAATCGTCTTTGCCGCCCTCCACAGCGACGACAGGAATTGCTTCTGGCTCGACAGCGGTATCGGTGCCACGAGCGGCAAGAGCTACATGGGGGCCTCGTCGCGGACGTTCGCTCCCGGCGAGAACGAATCGGTTCTGCAATTTTTGCGCGCCGAGCTGACCCGCGATCCAGAGCAAATTCAATCGAGGTCGACCGCGACCGGCTTTCGGCTCGGCTGGGTCGGTTGGCTCGGCTACGAACGGCGCGCGGAGACGATGGGCGTGGCAGTGTCGCGCCACGGCCGGCATCCGGATGCGGCGTTGCTGTACGCCGACCGGGTCGTGGTGTTCGACCACCAGGCGGGCACTGTGGCGTTGATGGCCTTTGCGGAAGAAGGGCGCGGCGAATTCCGTCAGTGGCGCGAGCACACCGTGGCCGTTTTGGACGCGCTTGGCTCGGCCGGCACCGACGCGTGCCCGGCGCCGCTGCGCGCCACTGAGGCGGGCGGGCGGGACACCCCTGCCGTGCGGTGGACCTACAGTGATAGCGAATACCTGGCGATGATCGAGAGCGCTCAGTCGGCAATCCGGCGCGGTGACGCGTATCAACTGTGTCTTACCAACGAGGCGCGCGTCGATGTCCACCCCGATCCGCTGACGGTGTACCGCGCCCTGCGAGCATCGAGTCCCACCCAGCATGCTGCCTTCATCCGGATCGGCGAGACCGCGCTGCTCAGCGCCACACCGGAGCTGTTCCTCACCGTCACGCCGGTGAACGCAGTGCAGACTCGCCCGATCAAAGGCACCCGCCGACGCGGAGCGACCGACGCAGAAGACACGGCGCTTCGCCGGGAACTTGCCGCCGATGAGAAAGAGCGCGCCGAGAACCTCATGATCGTCGACCTGATGCGCAACGATCTGAGCCGGATCTGCGCCGTCGGCACTGTGAACGTGCCGAGCCTGCTCGCTGTCGAGACGTTCGCACACGTGCACCAGCTGGTCAGCACGATCACCGGACAGCTGGCCGTCGGACGGGACGGTCTCGACGCCGTAGCCGCGTGTTTTCCCGCGGGCTCGATGACCGGTGCCCCCAAGCTGCGCGCAACGCAGCTGCTTGACGAGCTGGAACAACGGCCGCGCGGAATCTACTCCGGGGTATTTGGCTACTTCTCGCTGGACGGCAGCATCGAGTTGGCCATGGTCATTCGCAGCATAGTCATCGATGCGGCCGGCGCGACGGTCGGCGCTGGCGGCGGCATCACCGCCCTGTCAGTGCCGCGGGCGGAGCTGGCCGAGGTCGGGCTCAAAGCCGCAGCGTTGCTCGCGGTGCTCGGTGTGCCCAGTGCCGGCGGCGCCCGGGATGGCGCAGCGCACCCGTGAACGCGGCCAGCGGGGGTTCGGTAATCTTGGATTCTGGGGCTTCCCGCGGTCGTCGCGGCTACCGGGCCCATCGTGAAAAAGAATGAATGAGAGTCCCGTGAGCAACGATCATGTATCCGTCGAAACCGTGGCAGGGCAGCAGGATGCCGCGGGGGAGTACGACGCTGACGCGATCCAGTCGAAATGGCTGTCCGTCTGGGACACCCTCCAACCGTTCACCACCGACGATGACGACGCCCGTCCGAAAAAGTACGTGCTCGACATGTTCCCGTACCCGTCGGGCGACCTGCACATGGGACACGCCGAGGCCTACGCGCTGGGCGACGTGATCGCCCGCTATTGGCGCCAGCGCGGCTACAACGTGCTGCACCCGATCTGCTGGGACTCGTTCGGCCTGCCGGCGGAGAACGCTGCGATTAAGCGGGGAATTGACCCGCGCGGTTGGACCTACGACAACATCGATCAGCAGAAGAAGACCATGCGGCTCTATGCCGCCTCTTTCGACTGGTCCCGCGTGTTGCACACTAGTGACCCGGAATATTACAAGTGGAATCAGTGGCTGTTCCTCAAGATGTACGAGAAGGGACTCGCCTACCGCAAGGACTCCTGGGTGAACTGGGACCCGGTCGACCTGACGGTGCTTGCCAACGAGCAAGTGCTGCCGGATGGCACATCCGAGCGCAGCGGTGCCATGGTGATCAAGAAGAAGCTCACGCAGTGGTATCTGAAGATCACCGACTACGCTGATCGGCTGCTCGACGACCTCGACACTCTTGAGGGGGCGTGGCCCGCGAAGGTGCTGACAATGCAGCGCAACTGGATCGGCAGGTCGGTCGGCGCAGACGTCGATTTCGTCATCGAAGGACGCGGCGATCCGGTGACCGTGTTCACCACGCGTCCCGACACGCTGTACGGCGCGACGTTCATGGTCGTCGCCCCCGACTCCGATCTAGCGGCCGAACTCGCTGCCGGCTCAACCCCCGAGGTTCAAGAGAGCTTTCGCAGCTACCTCGGCGAGGTGCAGAAGATCACCGAGATCGAACGGCAGTCCACCGACCGGCCGAAGACCGGCGTGTTCCTGCACCGGTACGCCATCAACCCGGTGAACGGGGAACGGCTGCCCATCTGGGCTGCGGACTATGTGCTGGCCGACTACGGCCACGGCGCGGTGATGGCCGTGCCTGCCCACGACCAGCGCGACCTCGATTTCGCCCGTGCCTTCTGCATGCCGGTTCGGGTTGTGGTGGACACCGGCACACCCGAGGAGCCGGCCTCCGACCCTGCCGACAGCGGAGTGGCGCTGGCGGGAGCCGGCGTCACGGTGAACTCCGGCGAGCTGGATGGCCTGAGCAAGGCCGACGCCATCCAGAAGATCACCGCACAGCTCACCGCCTCCGGCAAGGGCCGCGCCACCAAGGCCTACCTGCTGCGCGACTGGCTGATCTCCAGGCAGCGATACTGGGGCACGCCCATCCCGATCATCCACGGCGCCGACGGTGCGCTCATTCCGGTGCCGGAGGATCAGCTGCCGGTGATGCTGCCGCCGACCGAGGGACTCGACCTGAAGCCGCGCGGCACGTCCCCGCTCGGCGCGGCCAGCGACTGGGTGAACGTGCCGAACCCGATCGACGGCACCCCGGCCCGACGCGACCCGGACACCATGGATACCTTCGTGGACAGTTCCTGGTACTTCTTGCGGTTCTTGAACCCGCACGATGCCGAGAAGCCGTTCGAGCGCGACAAGGCGGATGCGTGGGCGCCCGTCGATCAGTACGTGGGCGGGGTGACCCACGCCATCCTGCACCTGCTGTATGCGCGGTTCATCACCAAGGTGCTGTTCGACCTGGGGTATGTCGGATTCACCGAGCCGTTCAGAGCCCTGCTCAACCAGGGCATGGTGCTCATGGACGGCTCAGCGATGAGCAAGAGCAAGGGCAACCTGGTGCGGCTGAGCGAGCAGCTCGACGAACATGGTGTCGACGCGGTGCGTCTGACGATGTCGTTCGCCGGGCCGCCGGAGGACGACATCGACTGGAAGGACGTTTCGCCGCACGGCTCGGCGAAGTTCTTGGCTCGCGCCTGGCGGCTGGCCAACGATGTGACGAGCGAACCCGGTGCCGATGTGACGACCGGCGATGTGTCATTGCGGCAGGCTACCCACCACTTCCTCGCCGAAGTTCCCTCCATTATCGAATCGTTCAAGTTCAACGTGGCAGTGGCCAGAATCATGGAACTGGTCAATGCCACCCGAAAGACAATCGACTCAGGTGCCGGGGGAGCGGATCCTGCAGTGCGGGAGGCGACCGAAGCGGTCGCGGTGGCACTGAGTCTCTTTGCCCCCTACACCGGCGAGGACATGTGGGAGAAGCTCGGGCACCAGCCGACAGTTGCTCTGGCCGGCTGGCAGGAGGCTGATCCTGCGCTGCTCGTGGAGGAGTCGGTCACCGCGATCGTGCAGATCAACGGCAAGGTGCGCGACAGGCTCGAGGTCGCGCCCGACATTGATGCCGCAGACCTCGAGGCGCTCGCACGCGCCCTGCCCTCCGTGGGCAAGTACATCGGCGCGAGCGAGATCCGCACGGTTGTCGTGCGCGCGCCGCGGCTGGTCAACTTCGTCGTACGGTAGTACCCGGGCACCGCCTGTCCCGTTCCGGATTAGCCCGTTTCAAGGAGAAACTGTCACTGCCACCCCCTGCTATCGATCAATCCGGGTGTTCACGACAGAATCTCCGTGAAACGGGACTTGGCGGAAGAGGTCAACTAGTCCCACACCACTGTGACTTCGCATCGAAGTGCACAATAGCGATCGTTCGGCAGGGACTGCCCGCTGACGCGAGCTAACGTCTCGGGCATGATTGCGAAGCTCCTGGCCGAGGGACGACGATCCCGGCTCCGTGTGGGTATCGGGGCGGCCGTTGTGCTGCTGATCGCCGGGCTGGGGGTAGCGGTGCTCGTCTCGGCGTTCTCCTCGGCCGGCGTAACCCGCACGATCGCCCCTGTCGCTCCGTTGTCGGGCACAGTGCCTCCAGGATCCGCTCCGCGGCCCTCGACCGGAGCCGTCCGCGGGTCGCCAGTAGCGCTGTTCGTGCACATCCTCGGCGCCGTCGTGAAGCCCGGTCTCTACCAGTTGCACGACGGTGATCGGGCGGTTGATGCCGTCGCCGCAGCGGGTGGCTTCACCGCCGAAGCCGACCGGGGACAGTTGAATCTGGCCCGGCTTGTGTCGGACGGTGAACAGATTTATGTACCGAAAGTGGGCGACGCCGGTGCCGGGCCGCCAGGCAGCCCGTCGGTAGGCGGTGCTGATGCCATGGGCGGCAAGGTGAACATCAATACCGGGAGCGAATCAGACCTCGAGACCTTGCCCAGGGTCGGCCCCGCCATGGCGAAGCGGATCATCGCGTGGCGCGAGGCCAACGGGCGCTTCACCTCGATCGAAGACCTCATGAGCGTGACGGGCATCGGCGAGAAGACGTTCGCGGGGCTCAAAGACCTGGTCACCCTCTGATGGCTGCCTGATGGGCGTCCCGCAATGAGCGAGCTGTGATGGGCGACCTGCGTCTGGCGATACCGGCGGCCCTTGCCTGGATCGTGCTCGCCGTGTTGGTGGGGATCCCGAACTGGTTCGGCACCATAGCGGTGCTGCTGTGGGCAGTCGCCAGCGCCGCTGCGATGGGGGCGCTCGTTGTCCGTCCGAAACGAATTCATCACGCCTTGGGCTCCATCATCCTCGTGGTGGTGGCGGTGGCGCTCGTGCTCACCTCGGCTGCTCTTGCCGCGCCGGCACGGATGCCCGACGCGTTGACACAGGCGGCACAGCACCACCGGTCGATCAGCGCGACAGCGGTCACCGACGAGGTGTTCCATCCGGGCAGCGCCCGCACACCGCTGTCGGTCACCCTCACCTCGGTGATCGTGGGGCGCGTGCGACTCACCTCGCGGGTTCCGGTGCTGCTGTTCGGTGCCCCGGATGCACCGCCCGGCTCTGGAATCGGGACCGAACTCAGCATCTCCGGCACCCTGGCGGCGACCGAGCCAGGGGAGGCTGTCGCCTTCCTCGTGTTTGCTAGGGGCAGTCCGCGCGTTACGGGCCAACCGCCGTGGTACCTGGGCTGGGCCAACGCGCTGCGCACGAGCTTCGCCTCGGCGGCGCACACCCTGCCGGGCGACGGCGGGGACTTGCTTCCGGGGCTCGCGATCGGCGACACCAGCGCGGTGAGCGTCATCCTCGACGCCGCGATGAAGACCACTTCACTCAGCCACCTCACCGCGGTGTCCGGCGCGAACTGTGCGGTGATCATCGGACTCGTCATGATTGCCGGGGCGGCACTCGGCATCCCTCGGCGCCTCCGCGTCGGTGCGGCGCTGGCTGTGCTCGTCGGGTTTGTGGCGCTGGTCACTCCTCAGGCCAGCGTGTTGCGCGCCGCCGTGATGGCTGCCCTGGTGCTCGCGGCGATGGCCGGCGGACGGACATTGCGTGGCATTCCCGTTCTGTCTCTCGCGGTGATCATCCTGCTCATGGTGGATCCATGGCTGTGCCGCAATTACGGCTTTCTGCTTTCGGTACTGGCGACCGCAGGCCTCCTCGTGCTGGTTCGCCCGTTCGTCGCCATCCTCAGCCGCTGGATACCGTCTGCTCTCGCCATGGTGATCGCGATCCCGCTGGCGGCACAGATCGCCTGCCAGCCCGTGCTCATCCTGCTGAACCCCGCCATCCCGGTGTACGGCGTCCTTGCGAACCTGCTCAGCGAGCCGGCCGCCCCGCTGGCGACAGTGCTCGGACTGGCAGCGTGCCTGCTGATTCCGGTAGCGCCGCCGCTCGGCCATGCCGCGGCGCTGCTCGCCTGGCTGCCGTCGGCGTGGATCGCGGCGGTCGCGCGGTTCTTCAGCGCGCTGCCTGGCAGCCAGGCGCCCTGGTTGCCCGGCGTAGTCGGTGTCGCACTTGTCGCAGGGGTGATCGCACTCGGCCTGATCGCCGTGCTCGGCGGCGGCAAGCGGCCCGGCATGCGCCTCGGGGCCGCGGTGGTGCTAACGCTTGCGCTCATTGTCTATACGGGGGGCGTTGTCACCGACCAGGTGGTGCGGCAGTTGGCCCGACCGGCACAGTGGCAGATCGCCGCGTGCGACATCGGGCAGGGCGACGCTGTGCTTGTGCGCAGTGCCGGCCAGGTCGCGCTCATTGACACCGGACCAGACCCGGTACTGCTTCAGAAGTGCCTCAGAAAACTGGGCATCGAACGCATCCAGCTCCTCGTGCTCACTCATTACGACCTCGACCATGTCGGCGGCACCGCCGCGGTGTTCGGCCGGGTCGACCGCGCCATGGTCGGGCCGATCTCGGACGCCCACGACACGAGACTTCGGCAGACGCTCGCGGCATCCGGGGCGCGGGTCGACGAGGTTGCTCAGGGCGAAACAGGAACGCTCGGTGAGCTGAGTTGGCGCGTTTTGTGGCCTCCGGTGCGGATCGGAACGGTGCAGCCTGGCAACGACGCCAGCGTGACCGTCGCCTTCCGCGCGGCGGGCGCGTGCGCATCCGGATGCCTCAGCGCGATCTTTCTCGGCGATCTGGGCAACGAGCCGCAGGCTCGGGTGCTGGGCGCCAATCGGATCGGCCCGGTGGATGTCGTGAAAGTTGCGCACCACGGCTCCGCTGACCAGAACCCGAGGATGTACCAAACGGTGCGCGCCAGGGTAGGCATCATCGGCGTCGGTGCTCACAACGGCTATGGGCATCCGACACCGACGCTGCTCGGCATCCTCGCGGCCGTCGGGACGAGCGCGGAACGCACCGATCGGCAGGGAATGATCTTGGTGGCTCCGGGCCAGCACGGGACAGTGCTGGTCTGGAGCGAACACTCGTCGAACCGCGAGGCCGCGGAATAGGATTGCGTCTACGATCGAAACTCACGGTTGTGCGCCCGTGCTGCGGTAGGACGCGTGCCGGAGTGCCTCCAATCGCTTCCTTGGGAGATGCAGATGACCTACGACGCCACCAAATTCCGCGCCTACTTTGAACACGAATTCAGCTATGACGCCGGGTTCCGCCGAAACGTGTCACGGTTCCCGAACCAGACCGCGCTCATCGACCCGCCGAGCGGACGAATCTGGACCTATCGAGAGCTCGGTGCCGAGGTGGAGCGTGCCGCGCTGGCGCTGGCGGCGCTGGGTGTCGGCCGCGGCGACCGTGTCGCGTATCAACTGTTCAACTGCCCAGAGTTCGCCATCGTCTACCTGGCCACGCAGCGCCTGGCCGCCATCGGCGTGCCGATCAACTACCGGCTCGCACCAGGCGAAATCGCCCACATCATCGCCGACAGCCAGCCGCTCGTCTACATTTACGATCAGGAAGTCGCGGGCAACCTGGAGCACGCACTGACGATCAGCGGGGCGACACCTGCCCTGGTCGTGGTCGGCGCCACCGGCGCCTCTGCCGCTGTGCCCTCTGTCTTTGGCGCGGTGCGCTTCGACGAGGCGCTCCGGGCGGCCACCGGGGAGCTACCACCGCTTCCTGCGGACTTCTCGGTGTACGAGGAGACCACCAGGCTCTACACTTCGGGTACCACCGGGATGCCCAAGGGCGTTGCGCTGCCGTCCCTGGTCGAGGTGATGTCTGCGCACGACGTGATCATGCACTTCCCGCTCGCCCCGCACGACCGTACTCTCAACATGACGCCGTGGTTCCATCGTGGGGGCCTGTATTCCGGCGGGCCGAACCCGGTGTTCTACGTCGGCGGCTCCGTGGTACCGCTGCGGAACTTCGACGCCGCCACGGTTTTGGACTGGGTCGCGAAGTACGAACTGACCTTCCTCATCGGTGCCCCGACCACTCTGACACTTCTTGCCGATGAGCAGGAGCGGTCCCCACGCGACCTGTCGACGCTGTCAGGCATCGTCACTATGGGGGCTCCGATGGAGCGTGCCGCAATCCTGCGGTACCAGCAGACACTGACGCCGCGCATCTTCAATGGCTACGGCACGACCGAGGCATTCTGGAACACGTTCCTGCGCCCGGAGGACCTGCCGGCTCGTGCTGGCAGCGCCGGACGGGCCTGCACCGACGACGACGTGGCCGTCGTGAAGGTCTTCGAAGACCGCCGCGGCCGGCCGGACGAACTCGTGGCCAAGGACGGACACGAGGCTGGCGAGGTCATCATGCGTACGCCGAAATCGGGATTTGCCTACGTGAACCTGCCCGATAAAGACGAGGAGAAGTTCTTCGGAGGCTGGCTGTATCCTGGCGACATCGCGGTCTGGGACGAAGACGGCTTCATCACTATCCTCGGTCGCAAAGACGACATGATTATTTCGGGAGGCGAGAACGTGCATCCGGCTCAGGTCGAGGAAGTGCTCGCCGGCTACCCTGGCGTGACAAATTCCATCGTCGTTGGCCTGCCGGACGATCGCTGGGGCCAGAAGGTCGTCGCCTACGTCGTGAGCCGCGACGACACGATCACTGCGGTAGCGCTGGATGCTCACTGCAAGGCCGACGATTCGCTCGCGAACTTCAAGCGACCGAGGGCGTACCGCTTCGTCGAGGAGCTTCCGATGACCGCCACCGGCAAGAAGATGCACTTCAAGATCGCCCAGGCGGCCATCGAGGACGAGCGGGCCGGCACCTTGGAACACCTGTGACGGCGTCCGAACGCGAACGCGTCGTCATCACGGGGCTCGGCGCCCTCACCCCGCTCGGGAACACCTGGCGGGATACCTGGGACGGGCTCACCGCGGGGCGAAGCGGAGTCGGCCCGATCACCCAGTTCGACGCCAGCGCCTTCTCCACCCGCATTGCCGCCGAGGTGAAGGGATTCGATCCGACGACGGTGCTGTCGGTGAAGCGCGCCAATCGCTCGTCGCGCACCTCCCAACTGGCGGTCGCGGCGGCTCAGGAGGCGGTGGATGATGCCGGACTCGGTCGCGACTTCAATGACATCAACGCCGCTGTCATCGTCAACAGCGCCGTCTCCGGGTTCACCGAGATCGCGGATGCCGCCGGGCTGCTGGAACGAGGAGACGCTCGCAGGATCAGTCCGAGTTTCGTCCCCTCAGCGCTGACCAACATGGCGGCGTGCGAGATCGCCATCGACCTCGGCGTGCACGGGCCGGTCAACGCGAGCGCACTGGCCTGCGCGAGCGGCGCCTACGCGCTGCTCGAGGCCCGCAGCATCCTGCTTGCCGGCGACGCCGACGTGGTCATCGCGGGCGGCGTCGACGCGGCGATCACCCCGGTGATGTTCGCGGGACTATCCGCAATGCGCGCGTTGTCTCAGAACAACGATTCGCCCGAGCAGGCTTCGCGCCCGTTTGATGCGCAGCGTGACGGATTCGTCTTCGGCGAGGGCGCCGTCGTTTTCACCATGGAACTGCTCTCGCACGCCAGAACCCGCGGCGCCCACGTCTACGCCGAAGTGCTCGGTGGCGCCCTCACCAGCGACGGCTTCAACATCGTCGCTCCGGAACCGAGCGGAAAATACGCCGCCCTCGCGATCACTCGGGCGCTGGCGAACGCGCACCTCGATGCGACCGCGATCGACATGATCTGCGCTCACGGGACCTCCACCAAGGCCAACGATCGCACCGAAACAGCGGCGATCGCTGCGGCGTTCGGCGAGCACGCGCGCAGCGTGCCGGTGTCGGCGCCTAAGTCGATGACAGGACACCTCATCGGCGCGGCGGGAGCACTGGCCGGGCTGCTGTGCGCCCTGTCGATTTCGACCGGGGTCGTCCCGCCGACAATCAATTACGCGACGCCCGATCCGGAATGTTTTCTCGACTACGTCCCGGGTACAGCGCGCGAGCAGCCGGTGCGCTACGCGACCACTAACGCGTTCGGTTTCGGCGGACAGAACTGTGTCGTCGTGCTCGGGCGGGTGTGAGCACCGGCTGAGAGACAAGGCTCACCGCCCGTAAACTGGGCTACGCCGCCCTGAGCGTCGTCTCACCGGCGGCCGGCGACACCGAAGGCGATCGACACTGAAGGAGGCCCGTGGCAGCGACCAAGCTCCCCGCGGTGATTCCGCGCCTGAGCTGGGACAAGGTGCGTCCGGCGCATGTCGTTCTGGTCTCGGGCACCGAGGACTTCCTGGCCGACCGTGCCATCCGGCTGCTGCGCGACATCCTGAGAGCCGAGGATCCGAGTCTCGAGGTGAACGACCTGGATGCCTCGGGCTACGCACCGGGAGAGTTGATCACACTGGCCAGCCCGTCGCTGTTCGCCGAGCCGCGGATGATCCGCGCCTTTGCCGTCGAGAAGTGCAGCGACGCGTTCCTCGTCGAAACGCTGCGCTACCTCGGGGCGCCGGCCGACGACACCTACCTAGTACTGCGGCACGCCGGAGGGATGCGCGGGAAGAAGCTGCTCGACGCGGTGCGCGGCGGACTCGGTGGCGGCATCGAAATCATCTGCACCGAGCTGAAGAAGGACTCCGACAAGCTCGACTTCGCCGCCGCCGAGTTCTCGTCCGCTGGCCGCCGTGCGACGCCGGGCGCGCTGCGCGCGATCGTCTCAGCGTTTTCCGGCGACCTGGCCGAACTAGCGGGCGCATGTCAGCAGCTGCTGTCCGACATCGACGACGACGTCACCGAGCGGACTGTGGAGAAATACTATTCCGGCCGGGTGGAGACCAGCGCCTTTCGGGTGGCGGATGTCGCCATCGCCGGACGACACGGTGAAGCGCTCATCCTGCTGCGGCACGCGCTGGCATCCGGAGCTGATCCGGTCCCGCTCGTGGCCGCATTCGCAAGCAAGCTCCGCACCATGGCGAAGGTGTTGGGCGGACACGGTTCGGCGGCCCAATTGGCTCAGAAGTTCGGACTGGCGCCATGGCAAGTCGAGCGGGCCAGGCGCGACCTTCAGGGTTGGAGTGACGCCGGCGTGGGCGCGGCCATCCAGCTGCTCGCCGAAACTGATGCCCAGGTCAAGGGTGCCGGACGGGATCCAGTCTTCGCGCTAGAGCGGATGATCGGCGTCGTCAGTCGCCGCGGCTGACACATCTGTGCCCGCCGTGGGAGTCCCGTCTCGAAGGGACTCGAAGGGTTAGAGCGCCGCGACCTTCTTGGCGATCGCTGACTTGCGGTTCGCGGCCTGGTTCTTATGCAGCACGCCCTTGCTGGCGGCCTTGTCCAACTTCTTCGACGCGACGGTGAGGGCGGCGGAAGCCTTCTTGGCGTCGCCGGTGGCGATTGCCTCCCGAGTGGCACGGACCGCGCTCTTGACCTCGCTCTTAACCGCCTTGTTGCGGTCCTGAGCCTTCTTGTTGGTGCCGATGCGCTTGATCTGCGACTTGATGTTTGCCACGTGTACTACTTTCTTGTTTCTTGTGTGTTCGAACCGTTCTCGGGCAGCCGCGTACGAGCTGCGATTCGCGTGTACACCCCAGCGTTCCGGATGTCGCGCGCAAGCCAACAGGCAACATTACCAGTTCTGCAGCACGTACCGGCAATCACGCTGAACGGCCGGATCGCAGGATGAGGGTGCAAATGATTCCCATTCCGGCCAACTGTGTCCGTTGCGCGGGGAACGGCTGGCCGGACCGGGCACAATTGGTGGATGGAAGAATTGTGCGACCGGATCGATGAACACAAGAGGAACGTGTGAGCCCGAAATCATTGAAGGCCCTTGAGCCTGCGTCGACGGACCCGGCACGCCTGCGCAACTTCTGCATCATCGCGCACATCGACCACGGCAAGTCCACGCTTGCCGACCGGATGCTGCAGATCACCGGTGTGGTGAGCGACCGGGACATGCGCGCTCAATACCTCGACCGCATGGACATCGAGCGCGAACGCGGCATCACCATCAAGAGCCAGGCCGTGCGGATGCCGTGGTCGCTGGCGGGCGACACCTACGCGCTCAACATGATCGACACCCCAGGACACGTGGACTTCACCTACGAGGTGTCCCGCAGCCTCGCGGCGTGCGAAGGAGCCATCCTGCTCGTCGACTCGGCGCAGGGCATCGAAGCGCAGACCCTCGCGAACCTGTACCTTGCCCTGGACCACGACCTCACCATCATCCCGGTGCTCAACAAGATCGACCTGCCCGCCGCCGACCCGGAGAAGTACGCCAAGGAGCTCGCCAGCCTCATCGGAGGCAAGCCAGAGGACGTACTCCGCGTCTCGGGCAAGACCGGCGACGGCGTCGAGGCGCTCCTGGACCGGGTGACCGAACTTGTCCCCGCACCGGTCGGCGACGCGACCGCACCCGCCCGAGCCATGATCTTCGACTCGGTCTACGACTCCTACCGCGGGGTGATCACCTACGTGCGCGTGATCGACGGCATGCTGTCCCCGCGGGAAAGGGTCGTCATGATGAGCACCGGCAGCACGCACGAGCTGCTCGAAATCGGAGTCAGTTCCCCGGAGCCGGTCCCCACCAAGGGACTCGGTGTCGGGGAGGTCGGTTATCTCATCACCGGCGTCAAAGACGTTCGGCTCAGTAAGGTCGGCGACACCGTCACCAATGCCGCCAAGCCCGCCAGCACTGCACTCCGAGGCTACGCCGAACCGAAGCCCATGGTGTTCTCCGGGCTATACCCGATCGACGGGTCCGATTACCCGGTGCTGCGCGACGCCCTCGACAAACTCAAGCTCAGCGACGCCGCCCTGGTGTACGAACCGGAGACATCCGTCGCCCTCGGCTTCGGCTTCCGCTGCGGATTCCTGGGGCTCTTGCATTTGGAGATCGTCACCGAACGCTTGGAGCGCGAGTTCGGCCTCGACCTCATCGCCACCGCGCCGAGCGTGATCTACGAGGTATCCACGGACGACAAGAAGTCCCACACCGTCACCAACCCGAGCGAGTTCCCGGACGGCAAGATCGCCTCCGTCTCCGAGCCGATGGTGAAGGCATCCATCCTCGCCCCGAAGGACTATGTCGGCACCATCATGGAACTGTGCCAGGGTCGCCGCGGCACCCTGCTGGGCATGGAGTACCTCGGCGAGGACCGCGTCGAACTGCACTACACGATGCCGCTCGGCGAGATCGTGTTCGACTTCTTCGACCACCTCAAGAGCCGCACCCAGGGTTACGCGTCGCTGGACTACGAACCGGCCGGAGCCCAGGAAGCCGATCTGGTGAAGGTCGACATTCTGCTGCAGGGCGAAGCCGTCGACGCGTTCAGCGCGATCGTCCACCGCGACAAGGCGTACGCCTACGGCGTGCTGATGACCGAGCGGCTCAAGAAACTGATTCCGCGGCAGCAGTTCGAGGTGCCGATTCAGGCCGCCATCGGTGCCAGGATCATCGCGCGGGAGTCGATCAGTGCGATGCGCAAGGACGTGCTGGCCAAGTGCTATGGCGGCGACATCACCCGCAAGCGCAAGCTGCTTGAGAAGCAAAAAGAGGGCAAGAAGCGGATGAAGATGGTCGGGCGGGTCGAGGTGCCGCAGGAGGCGTTTGTGGCTGCGCTCACCGGCGATACCGACAAGAAGGACAAGAAGTAGCAACCGGATGTACCCACGTCACCAGTTCGCGCTCGCCGCGCCAGAAATGACCTCTCCGCACCCGAAATCTTGGGTGCGGGGAACCGGTATCGGGCGCGGCGACGCCTCCGGGCGGGAGTAAAGCGGTGGGCAGCGCTTTACCGATCGCCGACCCGGCCCCGGATGACGGCCTGCTGCCGGATTCGGTGGCTGTCGGGGCGCGAGACCGTCACTTTGGCGTGTACGTGCACGTCCCGTTCTGCCGGGCGCGCTGCGGTTACTGTGACTTCAACACCTACACGGCTCCTGAACTGCGCGGGGTGAAGCGTAGCGACTACGCCAGCCAGGCGATCCTCGAGCTGGGTCAGGCCCGCACCGTGCTCGAGCGCACGCCAATCCCGGTGCGGCCGGTGTCCACGGTGTTCTTCGGCGGCGGTACCCCGACTCTGCTGCCGGTGGGCGACCTCGCCGACATGTTCCACAGCATTGTGGACACCTGGGGCCTGGTGCCCGGTGCCGAAGTGACCACCGAGGCCAACCCGGACTCCGTCGACGCGGCGTACCTTTTCGCGCTGAAGGCCGCCGGATTCACTCGCGTGTCCTTCGGCATGCAGTCCGCAGTGCCGCACGTGCTCGCCACACTGGAGCGCACCCACGACCCTCAGCGGATCCCGCTGGTCGTGGAGTGGGCGCGCGATGCCGGGCTGGAGGTGAGTCTCGACCTCATCTATGGCACCCCGGGCGAGAGCCTCGACGACTGGCGACGCTCCCTCGACGCCGTCATCGCCCAGCAACCTGACCACCTTTCGGCCTACTGCTTGATCGTGGAGGCCGGTACGAAATTGGCACGGCAGATCCGGCGCGGCGAGGTGGCCCAACCCGACGAAGACCTGCAGGCGGATATGTACGAACTGGCGGATGCCGTGTTGGTGGAGGCCGGATTCGACTGGTACGAGGTGAGCAACTGGGCACGCAGCGGCCCCCAGGGGCCGATTCACACGGACCACCGTTCGCGGCACAACCTCGCCTACTGGCAAGGACACGACTGGTGGGGCGTCGGCCCCGGTGCGCACAGCCATGTCGGCGGGGTGCGCTGGTGGAACGTCAAGCATCCGGCCGCATATGCCGAGCGGGTGCTCGCCGGACTGTCCCCGGCTGCCGGACGGGAGACGCTGGATGCCGAAACCCGGCGGGTGGAGCGCGTTCTGCTGCTCAGCCGCATCAGTGATGGAGTCCCGACCAGCGAGCTGACGGTGTCCGGCAGGATGGCCGTCGCGGGACTCATCGCCGAGGCTCTGGTGGACCCGTCCGCTGCGCTCCACGGCAGCGTCGTGCTGACTCTGCGCGGTCGCCTGCTCGCCGACGTGGTCGTGCGCAGGCTCCTGGACTGACCGGTGTCGCCGCGCCTTGCCAGGCTGTCGCCTACTGAATGGCTGGGCCTACTTGACGAACGGGTCTACTTAACGAACTTGATCGCGAGCGGGTACTCGTAGTACTCGCCCTTGTTGGCGGCGACAGCGGCGATGATGCTGAAAACCAGGTTCACGATGCCGGCCGCGATCAGGATGAACACACCGATCAGGATGACGGTGGTGATGGCGCCGATGATGCTGGCCAGGCCAATCGTGATTTGAAAGTTCAACGCGGTGGTCGTGTGCTGGCGCACAAACGGTCCGCGATCCTTGAGCACGATGTACCCGATGAGGGCAGGCAGGAAGTAGAAGAAGATCCCGCCGACGTGGACGAGTGTCGACCACAGCTTTTCGTCGCCAGGATTCAGCGGCTGGGCGGCTTGGTACGGGTCTTGCGGCGGAGTGGATTGTGACATCTGCCCATTAAAGCAACGAAGTGGATTCGGTGCACTACTACTTGATCCAGCGGATATTCGCCGGGTAGCGGTAGGTGCCGCCGTTCGATACCTTGATGCCGCCCATGATGGCGAAAATCAGGTTCACGATGAGCACCGCCCACATGACGAACAACAGCAGCAGGTTGATGACCCAGCCGACGAACGGAATGAACGTGAAAATCGCTTCGAGGATCCAGATCGCGACCAGGGCACCGGCCACGTTGATGGTCCAGTTCAGCGCCTCCTTGGACTCCTGCCGCACCAGCGCTCCGCGGTCCTTGAACACGACATAGATGATGAGTGCCGGAATCAACACGATGATGTTGCCGAAGTGCGCGAAGGTCGCCCACTGCTTGTCTTCCGCGGCAGTGAGCGGTGCTGCAGCCTGCGGCGAGTTTGCTTCAGTCATTGTCATGCCTTTCGGGTATGCCGCCCTCGTTCCACACGGACGAGGCACCTCACGCGCGAAGCCACGCGAACGGGCATGCGCATGAACTCACCCCAGAGGGTACTGGTCCGGCGGGTGCCGCACAATGCCCCCAGGCGGTCCATCTCGCGGTAGAATTGGCAGTCGGATAATGCGAGTGCTAAGTGGAGGGGAGCGCGCGATGGTTTCCGAGCGAGGCCTCGATGTTCTCCGCGTCATCGTGAAGGACTACGTGGCATCCCGTGAGCCGGTCGGGTCGAAGTCGATTGTGGACCGGCATGCCTTCGGCGTGTCGGCGGCCACCATCCGTAACGACATGGCGTTGTTGGAAGAAGAAGACCTCATCGCCGCGCCGCACACCTCGTCGGGACGCATTCCGACCGACAAGGGCTACCGTGTCTTCGTCGACCATTTGGCGGACTTGCGCCCGCTCAGCCAGGCCCAGCGCCACGCGATCGAAACCTTCCTCGGCGCCTCCGCGGACATGGACGAGGTGCTGGTGCGCACCGTTCGGCTGCTGTCCCAGCTGACCCATCAGGTCGCACTGGTGCAATACCCGTCCGTCGCCCACGCCCGTGTGCGCCACATAGAGCTGGTACCGCTCGGCTCCGCCCGGCTCATGACCGTGCTGATCACCGACACCGGCCGGGTCGAACAGCGCCTCATCGATGTGCGCGGAGAACTCGACGACCTCGTGGTTGCCGAACTGCGCGCGAAGCTCAACGCTGCGATCGCCGGGACGGGGCTGGCGGATGCCGGCACGGCCCTGAAAGACATCCCCGCCACGTTCCCCACGCAGGACGTGCCCGTGGTCACTCAGGTGGTGACGAGCTTGATGGAGCAGGTCGTCGCCGGCAGGCACGACAAACTCGTCATGGCCGGCACCGCGAACCTGGTGCGCACGGAGGAGGACTTCTCCGGAAGCATCTACCCCGTCCTGGAAGCCATCGAAGAGCAGGTCACACTGCTCAAACTGTTCGGCGAGATGGAACCGGACCGCACCGGCGTCTCGGTGAGCATCGGACGGGAGAACGCTCAGTTCGGACTCGGTGAGGCCTCCGTGCTCACCACCGGTTACACCGCCTCTCGGGGCGAGTTGGCGCGACTCGGTGTGCTCGGACCGACAAGAATGGACTACTCGAACAACATGGCCGCGGTGCGTGCGGTGGCGCGATACCTGTCCCGCCTGCTGGGCGACGATTGACACTGACTGACCACGCTCGGGCGGCAGGCCGCAACGGCCGACCCCTGCGCATGCCAAGCCCACGATGTGGGTCGAATGAGGAACTGGATTGACTGACCACTACGAAGTATTGGGCGTCCCGCGGGACGCCACCCTCGATCAAATCAAGAAGGCGTACCGCAAGCTGGCGCGCCAGTTGCACCCTGACGTCAACCCCGGCGCGGATGCCTCCGAGCGGTTCAAAGACGTCACCCACGCCTACGACGTACTTTCCGACCCCGAGCAGCGGCAGCAGTACGACCTCGGTCCGCAGCCGGGCTTCGGTGGGAATGGCTTCGGCGGTTTCGGGGACATTTTTGAGACGTTCTTCGGCGGCGGCGGCGGCACGAGGGGCCCTCGTTCCCGGAAGGAACGCGGCCAGGATGCGTTGCTGCGCGTGGAAATCGACCTCGACGAGGTGATCTTCGGCACCCATCGTGACGTGGAGGTCGACACCGCCGTGCTCTGCGAGACGTGCGGCGGTTCCTGCTGCGCGCCCGGCACGAGGCCGGTGACCTGCGACATCTGCCACGGCACCGGACAGATCCAACGTGCCGTGCGCTCGCTGCTGGGCAACGTGATGACCTCCAGCCCGTGCGCCACCTGCCGCGGCTACGGCACCGTCATCCCCAACCCCTGCCCCACCTGCCAGGGCCAGGGCCGTGTGCGCGCCAGGCGCAGCATTCCGGTCGACGTTCCAGCGGGGGTGGACACCGGCGTGCGACTTCAATTGCCGTCTCAGGGCGAGGTCGGACCGGCGGGAGGGCCGAGCGGCGACCTGTACCTCGAAATCAAGGTGCGTCATCACGAGGTGTTCAGCCGCAACGGCGACGATCTTCTGGCAACCCTCGAAGTGCAGATGTCCGACGCGATCCTGGGCACGACGACCACACTCACGACGTTGGACGGCGAGGTGCAGGTGGAGATCCGCCCAGGCATCCAGAGTTCCGACGTGCTCACCATCAAGGAGCGCGGCGTCAGCCGGCTGCGCGGCAGTGGGCGCGGCGACCTGAAGATCGGCATCCAAGTGGCCACACCCACCAAGCTCGACCACAAGCAGCAGGACCTTATCAAGCAGTTAGCGCACAGCCGGAAAGTCGCGC
>JBDSDO010000064.1:0-12601 GCA_039920505.1 Terrimesophilobacter sp. | reverse complement strand
GCGGCCACGCTCGGCCGCTTCCTCCCCGCCTGGCACAACGTCGGCGGACCGCACAGCACCTTACTCAAGGGCTTGGACGGCGTCGCTCACGTCGTCGACCAACTCGCCGGCGTGCCGCTGCCGGCGTCGGCGTGGGAGAGCCTCATCCTGCCCGCTCGGGTGCGCGACTACTCCCCCGCTATGCTCGACCAACTCACCACCACCGGCGAAGTGCTCTGGGCCGGAGGCGGATCACTGCCGGGCAACGACGGCTGGGTCAGCCTGCACCTGGCCGAGAACGTGCCGCTCACGCTTGCGGTCCCGGATGCCGACGACGCGGCATGCGCCGATCTCGCCAATACCGCGCTGGAGCGCGATGTGCTCACCGCACTCGCAGGCGGCGGCGCCTACTTCTTCCGGCAGCTGGGCGCGGCAATCGGCAGCACGGACGATGCGGCGCTGGTGTCTGCGCTGTGGGACCTTGTCTGGGCCGGCCGGATCACCAACGACACGCTGGCGCCGCTGCGCGCGTTCCTCGGCAGCCGAGGACATGCCGCCTCGCACTCGCGCACCTTCCGAGGCCGGGCCCGGGCGAGCTTGCCGCGGCAATCAGGGCCGCCGAGCGCCGGAGGCCGCTGGTCGCTGCTGCCGCCCGCAGAGCAGGATGCAACGGTGCGCGCCCTCGCCACGGCCGAGGCCCTCCTGACCCGGCACGGCGTGGTGACGCGCGGCGCGGTGGGAAACGAGGGGATCGCTGGCGGGTTCTCGCTCGTGTACAAGGTGCTGAGCCGGTTCGAGGAGAGCGGGCGCGCCAGGCGTGGTTACTTCATCGAAGGGCTGGGCGCCGCCCAGTTCGCCACCGGAGCGACGGTGGATCGCCTGCGGAGTTTCACCCGAGACACCGATTCGACCGAGCCACCTTCAGCGCTGGCACTGGCCGCGACCGATCCGGCGAACCCGTACGGTGCGGCGTTGCCCTGGCCGGCCGTTCCCAACACTCACACGGAAACGGCCGGGCCAGCCAACGGTGCGGACAAGCGCGGCCACCGCCCGGGGCGCAAGGCCGGCGCCCTCGTCGTGCTCGTCGACGGGGCGCTCGCCCTCTACATCGAGCGAGGCGGCAAGAGCGTGCTCACCTTCGGGCTCGGCGATGACATCCTGCCGGTCGCCGCACAGGCCCTGGCCGCAGTGGTCGTCAGCTCCGGCGGCAAGCTGCGTGTCGAACGCGTCGACGGCGTCTTCGTCATCGGCACCCCGCTCGGCGACGCACTCGTCCGCGCCGGGTTCAGCACGACCCCGCAGGGCTTGAGGTTGCGCGCGTGAGAGGCCTGCATGCCTGAAGGCGACACCGTCTACCTCACCGCCCAGAACCTCAACACGGTTCTCGCCGGTCGCGCGCTCGTGCGCTGTGACATCCGGGTGCCCGCCTACGCCACCGTCGACCTCACCGGCGAGCGCGTCGACGAGGTCATCAGTCGCGGGAAGCACCTGCTCACCAGGGTGGGCGAGCAAACGATCCATACCCACCTCAAAATGGACGGCTCCTGGCACATCTACCGGCCCGGTGTGCGCTGGCGACGCCCGGACTGGCAGGCGCGCATCATTCTCGCGAACTCCGAATGGGAGGCGGTCGGCTTCCAGCTCGGCATCGTCGAAGTGCTGCCGCGGTACGCCGAAAACACGGTAGTCGGGCACTTGGGTCCCGACCTGCTCGGGCCGGACTGGGATGCCGAGGTCGCACTGAAGCGGCTGCTCGCGACACCGGATGCGCCGGTGGGCGCCGCCCTGCTCGACCAGAGCGTCATGGCCGGGCTCGGCAACGTCTACCGGAACGAGCTGTGCTTCCTGCGCGGACTGTTGCCCACTCGGCCGGTCGCGGAGGTGCCGCAGCCGGAAAAGCTCGTCGACCTCGCCCGCAGGCTGATCAACGCCAACAAGAACCGCACCGACCGCACCACTACGGGCAACCTGCGCGGGGCCACCTCGTGGGTCTACGGTCGCGACGGAAAGCCCTGTTCACGCTGCGGGACCACGATCGTGCGGGGCAGCGTCGGCGACCCGCCGCGAGACACCTACTGGTGCCCGCACTGCCAACACTGACGGGCCGGAGCTGGCGGATTCCGACCCGCAATGCCGCGTTCTGGCAGTGTTAGTGTTGCCCAAGTTGCTAGTCAGCCAGGTTTACGACCGAAAGGTCTCACATGAGCTACACAACCTCAGCGCTTCTGACCGAGAGGGGCTTCGTCATCCTGGATCGGTACGACCAGGCCGCCGACCCAAAGGAATGGCAGGGTCTCGAGTACGTCGAGTGGAAGTCATCCGGTGTCACGCGCTTCGCACCGCTCGCGAGCGCCCGGGGCAAAATCGAGGTCAACGGGTTCTGGAACCAGCGGCGACCCCGCGCCGACAAGGACGGCGTGTGGATTCCTTCGCAGGTTGTCGCCGCGCCAAACCTGGCCCGCCGCGCCCAGGAGCCCGGAGCCAACGTCGGCCGCTGTCGCGTCATCGAGCTGCAACCGAATTCGTACGCCAACGGCGTGTACAACCTGCATCAGGATGACAACAACCGGCTGAACCCTGACGGCACCGGCTGGATTGTCCGCGGCTTCTTCAACCTGACCGACGACCCGGACTCGTTCCTCTTGCTGAGGGAGGACCGCTTCAACCCGAGCACCGAGGTGCGCATCCCGCTGCCAGCCGGCGCGCAGGTCATCATCGACACCCAGCGCCTCTGGCACGCCACATGGCACTCGGGGCCGGAGCCGAGGTACAGCCTCATCACCTCGTGGGAGTCCGGCGCCGCTCTGGATGCCTACATCGAGAAGCACCACGGCACCAGCGAACACGCTACCGCTCCCCTCGACGACACGTTCATCGCGGCCGCAGAGGCGGAGGTGCACCGCCGTCTTGCCGAACGTTCCGCCGCCCAGGCCGCACGTGAGCGGGGCAACAAGGGTGTGTACTAGTCCGCTCTCGTACGTTCGTGAACCATCCAGAGTCAGGAGAGCCGGATGCTTCCACTCGCCGCCCTGGATGGCCAGGCGTCCGACTGGCTGGCAACCTTCGGGCCGATCGTTTTCTATCTCATCGTCTGGGGCCTCGTGTTTTCCGGCACCGGGCTCTTCGTCGGGGTGTTCATCCCCTTCGTCACCGGCGATTCGCTGCTGTTCGCCGCGGGTCTCATCGCCGCTCGAGCCGACAACGTCGCCATCTGGGTGCTGGCTACCGGGGTCGGGGTGGCGGCGTTCCTCGGAGATCAGGTCGGCTTTCTCCTCGGTCGTCACTACGGCCGGCCGTACCTGGACCGCCGCCGGGGCGGCTGGATCGCGTCGGCGGTGGCCAAGTCCGAGAAGTTCTACGCCGACCTCGGCTGGTGGGCCGTCGTTGTGGCCCGGTTCATTCCGTGGGGCCGGGTCTTCGTGCCGCCGATCGCCGGCATCGCCAGGATGAACTACTATATATTCCTCGCGGCGAACCTCGTCGGCGCGCTCGTTTGGGGCGTGTTGATCACGGTCACCGGCTACTTCGCCGCCACGATCCCGGGAGTCAAGTCTTCGGCCTACGTGATCGGTGGAGCGTTCATCCTCGCATCCGTCGTCGCCGGCGTCGTGAGCTGGCGACGGAACCGCGCGACCCTCTAGAACACCCCACCGTGCACCCGCACCGAGCGGTTTCATTATTCAGGACGTTGCGTGACCGAAGTGACAGCTGTTGCCTACTGCGGTCACACCGGTTCCTTCGACCCCATCCGTCACGCTATCTCCTGAATAGTGAAAGGCCACGGCTGCTCGCGTTCGCGGGTGCGACCCGCCACCTCACGATTCAGAAAGCACAAGGATTGAAGGCTAGCCGCGCGCCCAGAGTCCCAGGATGACCTCGGCGGCAGGGGCCTCGCGGATGTCGCGGAATCCGCTGCCGGCCCACAGTGACACGCCGCCCTGGTCGCCGGCGGCGGCGGCGGCCGCGCGCAGGGGCCGGGTGAGCTGATTCACCTCCGGGTAGACCGCCGGTGCGGTGCGGTCGTGGTCCAGGATGAACCGGTTGGTGAGCCCTCGGGCGAGCCGCCCGGAAAATGCCCTGGTCAGCGTCGTGCCGGGATACACGCGGGACCGCAGCGCATCCTTGTGCACCGCGGATGCGCCGCACTCCGGCGTCAGAAGCAGGGCCGTGCCCATTTGCACCGCCACAGCGCCCCTCGCCAATAGCTCCACGACGCGTTCGGGTGTGCTGATTCCACCGGCGGCAACCAGCGGAAGCGCGGTGACCGAGTGCACATCTTCGAGCAACTGGTCCAGCCCGCGGGTGTCCGGCGTCTTGCCGACCGCGTGAGTGCCGCGATGGCCGCCTGCATCGGGGCCCTGCACCACGAGGCTGTCGGCGCCCACGGCCTCTGCGAAAGCGGCCTCCTCCGGATCGGTCACCATGACGCAGACGTGAGTGCCGACCGCGTGCATCCGTTCGACGACATCCGCGCCGGGCGTGCCGAACGTGAACGATACCAGAGGGACCGGATGCGCGAGCAGGTAGTCGATCTTCTCGGCCCAGCGGTCGGTGGTGTCAGCGGCTGGCGGCGGCAGTTGCACGTCGTAGCGCGCGGCATCCTCAGCCAATTCGGTCCGGTACGCCTGCACGGCGGCCGGATCGCCGCGCACGGCTGACGGGACGAACAGATTCACCCCGAACGGACCGTCCACGGTGGCCGAGGCCTCGTCAACCTCGGCGGCGAGAGCGTCGACGGTTTTGCTTCCTGCGGCGAGGAATCCGAACGCGCCCACCGAGGCGGCGGCACGCACCAGAGCGGGCGTGGAGGGACCGCCAGCCATCGGTGCCGCGAGGATTCGGATGCGCAGGTCGGTGAAGGTGAACATGCCCTCCACGTTACGACCTCAGCATCGGCCGACGATAGCTCACCGCGAAACAGAGCGGTACCGGTGGGATTTGAACCCAAGTTCAAGGCCTTCGTCTGTGCGGGAGCTCCCCAGCAACCCCGGTAATTCAACGTTTTAGGCTGACCTCAGTAGGCGTTGGCACTATAGGGTGTTCCCCAGTTGTGGGCAGATTAAGGGCAAGTACGCGACCTGGAAGAGCTTGTGATGTTCTGATGTCTCAGTGATTCGCACTGGGTTTGGTTCCGCTTCGTTCGGGAGGATGAACGATGCCCCGTCAGTTTCCGCCAGAGTTCCGGCAGCGTGCGCGCAGGATGATTGAGGAGTCGATCCCCGAGGATCAAACCGAATATGCCGCGATCCGTCAATGTTGGTGCCCGCCTGCGGTGGGGCAGGAGACTTTGCGGAAGTGGCGCCGCCCGCGCCGAGGTTGATTCCGGTGCCCGACTGCGGCAACTCGATCGGAGACTCTCGCGCGCTGTAGGAGGTGCCTGCGGTGGCGAGTTCACCGCCACAGCGCGGTTGCCGGATCCCAACCCCGGTTCTGCGGCTCCCCTCCGATGACTGGATCGATGAGGGCAGCGGCCTGAGCGAGAGCAGCCGCGAAGAGTTCTGGTATCGAAGCCTTGTGCTCCTGGTGACTGCGCCACAGGGTCCACTTGGCCTGCGCAAAACTCGGCATGCCGTCTAACGCAGGAATCAGAGTTTCCAAAGTTGCCCCGCGATACGAGGATACGACGTCTATCGCCTCCCGAAGTTCTGACTCCTTCATTGGGTGGCGGTCAGCGATTGCGATGACATCCGCGAAGTCCCGCCATCTTGTGTTGGCGTCGCCGCGTTGGATCATCGTGACGACCTTTTCCGCGACGATCATGACGAGCGGATAGCCGAGGATCGCGATTGGTGCGGACTTGTCCTTGTCGAGCACGCGCGGCAAGGCGATCAGTTGTGGAGCTGGCCAGATCGGGTCGCCGAAGCTCACGTCGAGTCCGATCGCGTTCTGAGACCGGCCGATCACACCCGTCAGCTTCACCCGAATCCCCTGATACTCATCGCCGTCCCGGATGGTCTGCGCGCGAATCGAGTCGAGGTTAAACTCGATGCCGTCGCCTAGCGAAATTGCAGCAATCTCGCGGATTCGCGCCGCAACATCCTGAGCATCGTTTTTGATGCGTGTCGCTTCCAAGTCGATGTCCTTCGTCGGACGTCGAAGGGCAAACGCTGCGAGGAGCACTCCGCCCTTGAGCACAAAATCATCCGCGTAGACGGATGCCGCGATTCGTGCCAGCATACCCTCGAGTGTGTAGAGCCGCGCCAGGTCGCTGACGTTCTGCCCGTCAGCTCGCGCCTGGTTTTGGATATGAGCAAACCGGGACGCACTGTTCATCACAACATGACCTCCAGAGCGTTGCGCAGCTTTGGCAGCGCCTTCGGGAAGCTCTTCGCCATCTTTAGCAGTTCCGATGGTTGGGAACCGGACATGCGCAACCACCGCTTCAGAGCCTCGGTCGCCGTGTCAGCACCGATCAGGTGCCGAAGCCGAAAAGCATCCACGATCGTGCGTTGCGCGTTATACAACCCGATGAATATGTCATCGATGATCTCGACCTGATCTCGGCCGATGGCGAATGTGTCGGCGGCGAAGTAATGCCACGCGATTTTCGAGTAGGGCGCTTTCAGTGGCCGAGCCCCTCGTGGAACCGCGACATCAATCCTGGAGGGGATCGCGTCGGTCAGGTCATGACGATCAAGAGCGCTCGTGAGGCAGATCGTCGCGCTCGGCCTACGCAGGGCAATGGACGCTAACGACGCGCTGTCATCGTCAACCAATCCGATACGTGCGTACGTCCCGGGCGCAATCCGCTCAAGCTCGCCCCGATCAATCGCCGCGTCAAGGTCTCGCCACGAGAGCTTGGACGCAGCGAGATCCGCGTCGCGCAGTATCGCCTTAGACGGAAGAATGCGATCTGTCATTGTCGGGCCGTCCTATTCGTGACGTTATGTTGACACATTATGCGTGTGTGTGAACATAATGTCACGATGGGTGCGTTAGCGCAAGGATCGATGTCCCGACCAAATGCGCAACCATCCACGTTCACACGAGGCCGAATCGACGTAGCCACAGAATTTAAGTGCGGTTGAATTGTGGGCAAATAGCTCATTTGGGAATGCCAAATAGTGCTCCTGACCAGCATTTTTAATGGCGGTACCGGTGGGATTTGAACCCACGGTGGGCTTTCACCCACACAACTTTTCGAGAGTTGCACCTTCGGCCACTCGGACACGGTACCGCCGACGATCTTAGTACACGATCGGGGGCCATCCGCTGGATCGTTAGGCGCACTCGGCCGCGCTTCAGCGAACAGCAAGGTGAAACGAGATACTTTAACGCGTGCTTGTCGATTTCCGTGACGCCGTGCTTCTTGCGGTGATCTTTGTCATTGCGCTTGTTGTGATCGGCGGGGCGGTCACCGTGTGGTTGGTGGAGCGCCGCCGCCATCGCGGCGAAGGCCTCCTCCTCAGAACGCACCAGATCAACGAGAAATGGTGGAAAGACCAGCGCGGCGGCAACGGCAACCTGCTCTACGTGGCGATGGGCGACTCCGCGGCCCAAGGCATTGGCGCCAGCCGTCCTGGCCGAAGTTACGTCGGATTGATCGCCAGACAACTACGCGCCAGCACCGGACAGAGCGTGCGCGTGGTGAACCTCAGCCAGGCCGGTGCGCGGCTGGGCGACACACTTTCGAAGCAGGTGCCACAGCTTTCCTCGCTTCAGCCGGACGTCGTGACGGTGTCGGTGGGCGCCAACGACATTGCGGAGTTCGACCAGAAGCGGTTTGCGCGGGAGTTCGGGGAACTGTGCGCGGCACTGCCGCCGGACACTCTCGTGGCGGACCTGCCCAGCTTCTACATCGGCGAGCGGGAACGGAACGTGCGCATCGCCAACGCCATCGTGCGCAAGGTCGTCGCGGAGCACTCGCTCACTCTCGTTCCGCTGTACCGAGCGACCCAGCGCCGCGGCGTCTCGCGCACCGCACTGCGCGACGTGTCGGTGGACTTCTTTCACCCCAACGATCGCGGTTACAGCATCTGGGCATCCGCGTTCCTTCCTCTCCTCCCCACGGCGCTCGATCGGGTGGTTGGACACTAGCGGTCGCATGGCAGACGGCTGTGTCGGATGCGCCGGTTAGGCTGGGCCTCATGGCCCGTCCCACCAGCAATTACCGATGCACCGAATGCGGATGGACCACACCCAAGTGGGCCGGCCGCTGCGGCGAGTGCCAAAGTTGGGGTACGGTGCTCGACACGCTCGACCAGGCCGCGCCGAACCCACACGTCACCCCAAACCGGGTGAGTGGCGCCCGGGTGGCGCGTCCGATCACCGAAATCAGCGCGGAGAGCGTTGCCCACTGGCCCAGCGGAATCGGTGAGTTCGACCGGGTGCTCGGCGGTGGCATTGTGCCGGGTGCAACGATCCTGCTCAGCGGCGAGCCAGGCGTTGGCAAGTCCACGCTGCTGCTCGAGGTCGCATCGCGTGCCGCCGAAAGCGGGATGCGAGTGCTCTACGTGAGCGCGGAGGAGTCGGTCAACCAGGTGCGCCTGAGAGCCGAACGCACGAACGCGCTTCACCCGAGCCTGTTCCTGGCGGCCGAGACTGACCTCGCCACCATCCTGGGCCAGATCGACCAGACGCATCCGCACCTGGTGATCGTGGACTCGGTGCAGACCGTGTCGTCATCACTCACCGACGGGTTGGCCGGCGGCCCGGCTCAGGTGCGGGAAGTCGCGGCGACACTGATCCGAGTCTCGAAAGACCGCAATCTGCCGATCCTGCTCGTTGGACACGTGACCAAGGACGGCTCGATCGCCGGTCCGCGCCTGCTCGAGCACCTCGTCGACGTCGTCTGCCAGTTCGAGGGCGACCGGCAGACCAACTTGCGGTTCATCCGCGCGCAGAAGAACCGCTTCGGACCGACGGATGAAGTCGGTTGCTTCGAGATGACCGGGGACGGCATCATCGAAGTGGAGGATCCGAGCGGGCTATTCCTCAGCCACGGCCGGCAACCGGTGAGCGGCACGTGCGTCACCGTCGCAGTCGAGGGGCGTCGAGCGCTGCCGGTCGAGTTGCAGGCGCTCGTGGTCAAGTCCTCACAGTCACAGCCGCGTCGCGTCGTCAACGGCGTCGATTCCTCCCGGGTAGCGATGCTGCTGGCCGTGATGGAGCGGCGGCTGAAGCTGCAGTTCTCCACCTGTGACGTGTACGTGTCGACAGTGGGCGGCATCCGTCTCACCGAACCCGGGGCCGACCTGGCGATCGCTCTCGCGCTCGCCAGCGCTTTGACCGACACCCCCCTCACGCACACCCTCGCCGTCGTAGGCGAGGTGAGTCTGGCGGGCGAGATCCGGCCGGCATCCAATGCGAAGCAGCGCCTGGCCGAGGCACGACGCCTGGGCTACACCACAGTGCTGGACGCCAGAACGGGACAGTTGGGCGATGCCGTGCGCGCCGCGTTCACCGCGACTCCATCAGGCCTGGTCGGTGTTCCAGAGGACTCCGTCTCGGACGTCGCGCGCGCCAGTTAGTTGAGGATGAACTGCACCGTCCCGGTCGACTTCAGTTCCCCAAGCAGCACCGTGAGGTGGTAGCTCGCGCCACCGGCTTTGACCTTGTTGCGTTCCGCATCGCAGGTGGTGGCAGACGACCGGGTGCGGTCCCAGGGGATTGCCGCGGTCGATTGCGGGGTGTTCGGCTGCATGATCACCGGGACGTCCACCGGATCTTTCTGGCAATCCTTCGACGACCAGATCAGTTCGTTGCCGCTGGTGATGCGCAATTCCTGCTGTGTCGACCCGGCGTTCAGCGTGCACGCGACGGTCGACGTGTTGGTGATTTTCATGCTGATCAGCGGATTCTCGCCCGCGTTGTAGACAGCCTTGTCGGTGACCGGCTCGAGCTTGATGCTGGCTGGCACGCACGGATCACCCTCTTTTTGCGCAGCCGCGGCCACTTTTGCCGGCGTCGGGCTGCCGCTCGGACCCGCAGCTTTCTCGGAGGCGTCGCCACTGCCCGGGCGCGTGATGATCATCACAACGATGACGATCACCGCGAGCACTCCGAGGGCCACCATCAATCGCCGCCGCCAGTACACTCCGCTGGGCTGGGGGCCGACGGGATTCCGAAACGTCGACATGCCATAAGAGTAAGTGCGAAGCGGCACGATACCCCGCCGATTCGGCGGCGTGTGCCGGGGATGCTGCTGCTACAGCAGCTTGAGCATCCGCGTGTTGCCGAGCGTGTTCGGTTTCACCCGTGCCAAATCGAGGAACTCCGCAACGCCTTCGTCGGGCGAGCGCAACATCTCGGAGTAGACATCCGGTTCTACGGTCTTTTCCCCCATCGGGACGAATCCGTGCTGCTCGAAAAACTCGGTTTCGAAAGTGAGACAGAACAGCCGGGAGAGACCGAGCTCGCCCGCGTCGGTTTCTAAAGTGGTGAGAAGTGTGTGCCCGACACCCTTTCGCAGCCACTGGGGCACCACTGCCAGGGTTCGCACCTCGGCCAGGTCCTCCCACATCACGTGCAGGGCGCCGCAGCCGATCGTGTTACCGGCGGCGTCGACGGCCACCCGGAACTCCTGGATCGCCTCGTAGAAAACGACCGCGTTCTTGCCCAGCAGGATGCGGCGTTGCACGAGCGGCTCTACGAGCTGCCGAATCGACCCGACATCGCTCGTGCGTGCCGCACGGACGGAAAAGCCACTCTCAGTCATGCCGTCCCATCTCAAGGAAAAACTGCTTCCCTCGACCAGGAAGTAGCCGATCCCAGCTTACTGAACGCAGATTCTCCGTGAGACGGGATGGGATGGCGCGGCGGATGTGACGTCGCGGTAACTAGCTTCCGCTCTCGACGGCAGCGAGCGCGTCGATCTCCTCCCGGCCGGGCTGGCGGCTGGTGGTGAACACGAACTCGGTGTCCTTGTAGTCGATGTGCACGTGGTCCCCGGCCACCAATTCGCCCTGCAGGATGCGCTCGCTGAGCCGATCCTCCACCTCGCGCTGGATGGCACGGCGCAGCGGCCGGGCCCCGAGCGTCGGGTCGAAGCCGACCTTGACCAGCTGTTCCTTGGCGGGGACGGTGAGATCCACCGTCATGTCGCGGTCCAGCATCCGGTCGACCAGGCGCTTGATGAACAGGTCCACGATCTGCAGCAGCTCTTCGGCGTTGAGCTGCGGGAACACGATCGTCTCGTCGACGCGGTTCAGGAACTCGGGCTTGAAATGCTTCTTCAGTTCTTCGACGACCTTGCCGCGCATCCGGTCGTAACCGGTGGCGGTGTCGCCCTCGATCTGGAAGCCGACCGGACCGCCGGTGATGTCCTTCGTGCCGAGGTTGGTCGTCATGATGATGACGGTGTTCTTGAAGTCGACGACGCGGCCCTGGCCATCCGTCAGACGTCCCTCTTCCAAGATCTGGAGGAGCGAGTTGAAGATGTCGGGGTGGGCCTTCTCGATCTCGTCGAACAGCAACACGGAGAACGGCTTGCGGCGCACCTTCTCGGTGAGCTGGCCGCCCTCTTCGAAGCCGACGAACCCGGGAGGGGCGCCGAACAGGCGGGAGACGGTGTGCTTCTCGCCGTACTCGCTCATGTCCAGGGCGATCAGTGCGTCCTCGTCGTCGAACAGGAACTCTGCGAGCGCCTTGGCCAGCTCGGTCTTGCCGACGCCGGTGGGGCCGGCGAAGATGAATGAGCCGGATGGCCGCTTCGGGTCCTTGAGGCCGGCGCGGGTGCGGCGGATGGTCTTGGACAGGGCCGAGATGGCCTCCTCCTGACCGATCACCCGCATGTGCAGAGCCTTTTCCATGAAGACGAGGCGACTGGTCTCCTCTTCGGTGAGCTTGAACACCGGGATGCCGGTGGCCGCGGCGAGCACTTCGGCGATGATTCCCTCGTCGACGACGCCCGTCGTTCCGGTCTCGCCGCTGCGCCACTTCTTCTCGAGGCGCAGCCGCTCTCCGAGCAGGCCCTTCTCCTCATCGCGCAGGGACGCGGCCTTCTCGAAGTCCTGCTCCTCGATCGCGGCCTCTTTCTTGCCGCGCACCGCCGCGATCTTGTCGTCGAATTCGCGTAGCTCCGGCGGGGCGGACAGGATCGACAGGCGCAGTCGGGCTCCAGCCTCATCGATCAGGTCGATGGCCTTGTCCGGCAGGAACCGGTCGCTCACGTAGCGGTCGGCCAGGTTCGCGGCGGCGACGATCGCGCCATCCGTGATCGAGACCTTGTGGAAGGACTCGTAACGGTCGCGCAGCCCCTTGAGGATGTTGATGGTGTGCGGCAGGGTCGGCTCGTGCACCTGCACGGGCTGGAAGCGGCGCTCGAGGGCGGCATCCTTTTCGAAGTGCTTGCGGTACTCATCGAGAGTGGTGGCGCCGATGGTCTGCAGCTCGCCGCGGGCCAGCAGCGGCTTCAGGATGCTGGCCGCGTCGATCGCGCCCTCGGCGGCACCGGCACCGACTAGGGTGTGGATCTCGTCGATGAAGGTGATGATGTCGCCGCGGGTGCGGATTTCCTTGGTGACCTTCTTGAGGCGTTCCTCGAAGTCACCGCGGTAGCGGCTGCCAGCGATGAGGCTGCCGAGGTCGAGCGTGTAAAGCTGCTTGTCCTTCAGCGTCTCCGGGACTTCGCCACGAACGATCGCCTGGGCGAGGCCCTCAACGACGGCGGTCTTACCGACGC
>JBDSDO010000063.1:0-16183 GCA_039920505.1 Terrimesophilobacter sp. | reverse complement strand
CCGTGGGATCACTCCCGCATCGTGCGGCCCTAGCGGAGGCTCTTGTCGCCAACAATGCGCCGTTTTGTTGACCATGCGCCCGCAGTAATCGCGCATCGTCAACAAACTGGAGCATGGTTGCGTTCATGGGGTGCCGTCGGCACCTTCGACGGGCCGGCGGCGGATCATATTCAGCGCCGTCATGGACATGACGATCTCGTCGGCCTGGTTGAGCACTTCGGTGTTGGTGCGCACGAGGCCGCGGTCCGGCTTGGACTGGGACGGCCGGGAGTCGAGGATGGTGAACCGTACCGACAGCGTGTCGCCGGGCCGGACCGGTTTCCGCCAGCGTAAGTCGCTCACGCCGGGGGAGGCGAGGCTGGCGGCGCTGTTGAGGAAATGCTCCACGGTGATCCGCATCACCAGGGCTGCGGTGTGCCAACCGCTGGCGATCAGCCCATGGAACGGACCGTCCTCGGCCACCGCCGGGTCGGTATGCATGGTCTGCGGGTCGAATTCTCTCGCGAACCGCAGGATCGCCTCCTCGGTGACGAGAGTGTTCCCGCAGGTGCAACTGATGCCCGGCAAATAGTCCTCGAAGTACCGGTCCTGAACCGGGACGGCGAAACCGTCGACCGTGTCGTGAGCTCCATCCATCTGAATCAGCGTCCTCACTGAGCCGGCACAGTACGCATCCGTCTCGATCTGAAGCCTAGCGACGGCGGTGCGGTCCGGGGCAGCGCAGGATGTTCCGGTTCTGCGCGAACCGGGACATCCTGCGCTCAGCCGGCGGGCGTCATCCGCCGATCGCGCGGAGGGCGTTCACCTGGCCGTGGCCGTTGAACCCGTTGTAGCCGGTGCCACCCTGGCACACCTGCGGTGCACCGTTGGATACCGACGGGAACGGCTCGTACTGAGCCATGTCCGGGCAGGCCAGATTGTCCGCCGTGGTGTTGATGCGCGCCGCCACGGCGCCCGGGTTGCTGACCCCGCTGCTGATAACCAGCGCGGCAACGCCTGCGACGTGCGGCGAGGCCATCGAGGTGCCCTGCAGGTAGCAATAGCTGGCACCGGCATCCATCACCAGGCGCGAACACGGCAGGCCGGTCGGCCAGGTGGACAGCACCCGGCCGTTCGGGGCGGCCGCGGTCCGCTGCAGGATCGAGTCGCCACCGGGAGCAATCACACTCACGGCGCCGACGCCGTAACTGGAGTAGAACGACTTCACCATCTCGTTGCCGTTGGCGGTCACACCGATGACGCCGGGCACTTCGACGGGGATCACCGCGCAGGCATTGCTGATCTCACGGGTCACCGGCGTTGCGTCGTCGGGGCTCGTGACATCCTGCGTGGGATGGGCCAGATCGTCGGACTCGTTACCCTCGGCCGCGACTACCGTCGTGCCGTTCTGTTGGGCGAACTGGATGGCGCGTCGCTCGGCTTGCCAGATGGCGCGCTGGCCCGGGTCGTTCTTGCAGTTGAACAGCCACGGATCGGCGAAGTAGCTGTTGTTGGTCACCTGGATGCCGTGGGAGCCGGCCCACATGAACGCGCAGACCACCGCCTCGGGGAAGAAGAACCCCTCGGTGTTGCCCGCCTTGATTCCGGCGATCTTCACGTTGGGCGCGACCCCGACGATGCCGATGCCGTTCCTGGCGGCCGCGATCGTGCCTGCTGTGTGGGTGCCGTGGCCGTTGTCATCCATCCACGCGGCCGGGTCCTGGTTCGGCACCCCGCCGACACAGGAAACGCTCCGGGAGAAGTCGACGTTGGCCGCGAGGTCGGGATGCGTGAAGTCCAGGCCTGTGTCGATGTCGCCGACGATGACCGATGGGCTGCCACCGTTGATCGCCCGGGCGGCCGGAGCCTGGATCTGATCCATGTCCCACTGCAGACCGGAGAGGGTGTCATTCCCGGGAGCCGGGATTCCGGGAACGATGGGAGCGGCGGCATCCGACGCCTCATCCTTCACCTGCACGCCGAAGGCGGCCGTCGGGGCGGCGCCCTGCACCGACTTGTCGGATGCTTGCAGCGCCGAGCCGAAGCCAACCCGGTCGGACGTCACGATAGCGACGCCGATCTGCGGGTAGCTGTTGACTACCGTGCCTCTCGAGCGTTGGACCGCCGCCAGGGACGCCGTCGAAACCCCGTTCGCCTTGTAAAGGACTACGTAAGTCTGTGTCGCCCCGGTCTGTACCTCGGCCTGGGCGGTCGGCGGTGCCGCTGCCAAGGACAAGCCTGCGATGAGCGCAAACGCGCCGATCGGTGCGGCGAGTCGTGTCAGTTTTCGCATTGTGGTGCTCCACTTCTTTGTAGACGACAACCCGTGATAACGAGCTGCCACACTGGACTCGATCTGCGTCCGGCAGCCTGTCGCCACCGCACGCACGGGCACACAGGATGGTGGTGAAGTGCACCCGTGGCTCAGAACTTAGACCGCGTACGTCAGAACACAAGGCCCCAGTTTCCGAGCTTCCGTAATAGGGACACGGCTCTAGCGACACCACCTTCCGCACCCACGGCGACGTCGTCACCGGCCAGGACCTGCTCACGGGCACCACGGCGCCCTGGCTCGGCCAGCACCTCCGCGACATCCGCGCCAATCTGCGCGAGCCCGGCCGCCTTCGTTCCTTCCGCGAGCTCGCCGTGCAGCTGGATCACTCTGTCGCGGAGGCACGGCTGGCACAGATCAGATCGCCGCTGCGTGCCTTCATCGGCGACGGTGACCCCGACTTCAGAGACCCAGTGGCGGAGGCCGCCTGGATCAATGGACTCGGCGACCCCTGTGAGATCGTGCCGGATGCCGGCCATTACCCGCACGCGCAACGACCCGACATCGTCGTGCCGGCGACTCTCGCGTTTCTGGCCGAGCATCGCAATGCCGTGATGGACACGTGGAAGTCCCGTGCCTAGAGTCGGACTCACTCGGCAAGCGCTGGTCGCGGCCATGGCGCACGCCGTACGGAACTTCGCCCACGAACATCCCGGCCGCTACGCCGCTACTCAAACGGCCGTCATTTCGAGCAACGCGTCCGGGGAGCGCCTTGCCCACGCCCGCGCGCAGACAGTCACCGTCATCGCCGCGGTGTTGCGTGAAGTCACCCTGCCCGAAAACCGCATGGTCGACTCGATTCGGATCCTTCGTTCCGCGGTCCACGGCTTCGTCCTACTGGAACTGCAGGGCGGATTCGGGCTACCGGATGACCTCGAACGCAGCTTCACGCTTCTGATTGAGACTGTCACCGCCGGAGTCAGCCGGCTCGGCACCGACGGGCGTTGAAACAGTCGACCTCGGCGCGCCCGAATGGGCCGGCTGACCCATTGTCGACGCGGCCGGCTCGTCCTACAATTTGTTCTTCACAGGGATACCGTGTCAGCGAAGTAAGGATGAAGGAGGCCGCCATGACCGGACAGGTCGTGCATTTCGAGATACCAGCCGACGATGTGAGCAGGGCCAGCCAGTTCTATCGTGCCGCCTTCGGCTGGGACGTCACTGCCGTCGACGGGATGGACTACGCCATGCTGCAAACCACCCCCGCAGATGCGAACGGCATGCCGAAGGAACCCGGGGCGATCAACGGCGGGATGCTGCCGCGCGACGAGGCGAGAACCGGTCCGCTCATCACCATCGACGTTGACGACATCGGTGAGGCACTCCAGAGGGTCGAAGACCTTGGCGGCACCACGGTGCTGCCCAAGCAGGAAGTGATGGGCATGGGCTACACCGCCTACTTCGCAGACAGCGAGGGAAATGTGATGGGTCTTTGGCAGAACGCCAGCTAGCCCTCGTGGCGGAGGTCGCGCACCAGCCTTCCGCCACTCCGCTTCAGTTCCTCGACCGAAGAGACTCCCAGCAGGGTCATGGTGCGTCGAAGTTCGTCGGCGAGGATATCGATCACGCGGCTGACTCCCGGGGCTCCCGCCGCTGCCAGTCCGTAGAGGTAGGCGCGTCCGATCGAGCAGGCATCAGCGCCTAGGGCGAGCGCCGTGACGATGTCACTGCCCCGGCGGATGCCCGAGTCCACGTACAGTTCGAGACGGTCGCCCACCCTCTGACGCGCTTCCTGCAGCACGTCCATGGGGCTGAGCATGTGATCGAGCTGCCGTCCGCCGTGGTTGCTCAGTTGAACGGCATCCAATCCGATTTCAGCTGCGCGTGCCACGTCGTCCGGATTCACGCAGCCCTTGAGGACGATTTTGCCCGGCCACGCAGCGCGCAGCGCCTCCAGATCCGGCCATCCGCGACTCGCATCGGAATGCTCCAGTATCTGCTGCCACATCGACGGGGTGACCATGGGGTCGTCAGACTCGACCGGGGCAAGATTGGGGAACCGGATGCCGTCGGCGAGCAAGAAATTCACCCACCAGCCCGGCCGTCTGGCGATCCCGAACAGAGATGCCAGAGTCAACGACGGCGGCGCGGTGAAGCCGTTGCGCTGGTCTCGCTCCCGTGAGCCCAGCGCGCGAGTGTCCACGTTGATCAGAAGCGTGTGGAATCCGGCGGCGGTGCACCTGTCCAGGCGCGCCTGCAGGAAGCCGGCGTCGGAGGATAGCCCCAAGTTGAACCAGCGGTCGAGGGCGGGCGATTGTTGCGCGATGCTCTCCAGCGACACCGTGCTGAGGCCGGCCAGTCCGTATGGCACCTGCGCTGCGCTGGCGGCCCGGGCGACGGCGAGTTCTCCTTCCGGATGGAACAGCCGGGTCGCCCCGGTGGGGGTGAGGGTGAACGGAAGTGCTGAGGGGCGCCCGAGGATGGTGGTCGTCAGGTCGGGCCCGGTGACCGGGCCCCACGACGGCATGAGTCCCCATTGGTCGAAGGCCGAACGGTTGTGGCGCAGCGTTACCTCGTCTTCGGCACCGCCGTCCAGGTAGTCGAAGATCCCAGGTGGCAGCGCCCGCTTCGCTGCGCTCCGGTACTCGTCGATGCTGAACGCGTCGTTCAACACTCGTCGTCGCCGGGAGAACACTGGCATCTTGGGCTGAACAAGCTGCTTCACATCGCGGAGTTTCATTCCGGATTCCTTCTGCGTCGGGTGCCTGCTGGTCAGCCTAGAATCGGTAGCTCCCGTACTCTATGGAGAATCAAACGAAGGACGCTGTCGAAACCGTGAGGAACTACCAAGAGCCCAGGCGCAACGCCGCAGTGTTGCCTGAAAGCCCGTTGACGGGCGACGGCAATGGATTGTCCACCCTGGCGGAACTCGCCCGTGCCCTCGGACCGGAGATCGCGAGCCTGGTGGAGATGCCCGAGGGCGATCAGCGGGCTGTATCGAACGTAGTGTTTTACGACCGATCGGCACCGGTTCCTCCCGCTCCCGCGGGGATTGCCCTCGCCATCGCCCTCCCGCTCGTCGGCGAGAACGTGCTCTCCCTGTTCGCGGAACTGAAGGCAGCGGGATACGCCGCCCTCGTGTACAAATCGCACGGGGCGTCGGATGCTCAGGTGCGCCAGGCCGCACGGGCGGCGGGAATCGCCCTGTTCCGGGCGGCGAATGCGGTTCCGTGGGGCCAGTTAGCGCAAATTATCGGTGCCGCCACGGTACCGCGGGGAAACTCCCGATTACCGCTGGCGGACATCCGGCCCGGCGATCTATTCGAGCTCGCGGATGCGGTCGCGTCTTTGGCGGGAGGAGCCGTGGCCGTGGTCGACCCCGACCAGAATGTGCTCGCTTATTCGACCCTGCCCGGGCAGCCCATCGACGACACCCGACGGCGGTCAATTTTGCAGTTGCACGTTCCGCATACCACGCAGAACGATCTGGACTACCGGCGGGTCCATGCCTCGCACGAGGTCGTCACCGTGGCTCCGGAGGAGCACTCGCTGACCCGGTCGGTGGTGGCGATCCGCGCCGGCCGGGTAGTGCTGGGGTCGCTGTGGGTCATCGAACCCGACGGCGGCATCACCGCAGATATCGCGCGCGTGCTGGACGAGGCGGCCAAGGTGGCGGCGCTGCATCTGCTGCATCGGCGGACCACACAGGACTCCAGCCGGGCCCGCCAGATCGAGTTGGTGACGCCGCTGCTATTCGAGTCGGGCGGTGCGGGACTCGTAGCGGTGCAGCTGGGTATTTCTGCCGAGCACGCTCGAGTGGTCGCCGTCGCGGTGTGCAACACGAAGGGCACCGCCGCTGACACACTTCAATCGAGTTTGCTGCTCTTCGATACTGTGCGCATCGCCTGCACCGTCTGGCTTCCGGATGCCGTGTGCGGGCTCGCCGACAATATCGTCTACATCGTGCTGCCTCAATCGCCGACCGGCTCGGAGGCGTTCCAGCGGGAGGCGGTGCTGCGGATCGCTCACCACACCCGTCGGCTGATGTCGAGACCGGTGCTGGCCGGGTTCGGGCGGGTGACATCGATTGCGGCCCTCGCACGGTCGCGGAGTGACTCCGAGGCGGTGCTCGCCGTGCTGCTGAAGGATGTCGACGAGGAGCGGCTGCGCCTGGACTCTGACGACATCGTCGCCGACCTGCAATCGATCGGGCCGCGCCTGCAGCTGCGTCAGATCGTTACTGAATTGCGGGCGGCTGGCCACCTGCCCGGCGAGTTCGCGCTCCAGATCAGTGATTACGATTCTCGCCGGAACACCTCGTTCGAACAGACCCTGCGCACCTACCTGGATTGCAAAGGCAACGCGATCGAAACCGCGACGGTGCTCGGTCTGCACGCCAACACCGTGCGTTACCGATTGTCCCGCGTGGAGGAGGTCTTCGGGCTCAGGCTCGAAGACCCCGAAACCAGGCTCCTGCTCTGGCTGCAGTTGCGGGCCAAACAGTACTAGTTCGGCTGTCAGCGGCTACTTGTGCGAGGCGGCGTTGATGGTGATCTTGTCGAGACCGCCGCTTTCAACGCCCCACTTCGTCAAAATCTTCGTGTAGGTTCCGTCATCAACCATCGCCTGCAGTGCCTTCTGCAGCACCGGACCAAGCTTGCTGCCTAAAGCGACTGGGATGCCGTACGGAGCGGCCTCGAACGACTCACCGGCGGGCTGCAACTTGCCATCGGTCTGCTTGATGGCATACAGCGTGACGGGGGAATCGGCGCTCATCGCGTCGACCTGCCCGAGCACCAGTGCGGTGGTGGCCGAGTCCTGCGCGTCGTACTTGAAGATCTGGATCGCCGCTTTGCCCGCATCCGTGCACGCCTTGGACTTCGCGGGCACTTCTGTGGAGTCCTCGTACGTCGTGGCCTGCACGGCGACCTTCAGGCCGCACGCGTTGTCGGGGTCGACGGTCTTGCCCTTCGGGGAGGCCCACTGGATGCCGGCGGTGAAGTAGTTGACGAAGTCCACCTGCTTCTCGCGCTCGAGGGTGTCGGTGAACGAGGACATTCCCATGTCCAGCGTGCCGCCGCGGAGCTTTGGCAGGATGTTGTCGAAGGTCTCGATTTTGAAGTCCACCTTGAGGCCGAGTACCGCTCCGAGCGCGTTGGTCAGATCGACCGACCACCCCATGGGGCTTCCGTCCGGCCCCTTGTACTCGTTGGGCGGATAGTTGTTGGCCATGCCCACCTCGAGCACGCCGGCCTTCTTGATGTCCGCCGGGAGCAGCGCGGCGATGTCCGCATTCGTCACGCTGGCGCTGGAGGGGCTCGCCGAGTCGCTGGTCGGGGGAACATCGTTGCTGACGCAGCCGGAGAGCGTGAGGGCCGCAACGGCGGCAAGTGCCGGCCAGGTATATCGAGCGCGCATTGAGCATCCTTGGTCTTGTTCGTGCTTCGTGAGTTCCAGCGATACTGGCTCGTCGCTGGGGTATGAAAGGTGGAACACGATTGAGAGTAGGGGCACACGCGGCGGCACTCTATGGACAGGCGGACGAAGCGGCGGATGCCGCATTGTGATCATCTGCTAATCGGGCGAACTTTCCGGCCCGCCGCGCCTACCGCGGCTGACCTTGCTTCTTCTAGAACTGGATGCCCCGCGTCAGTGCGCCGTCGATCAGGAGGTTTGCTCCGGTGGTGCGGCTGGACAGCGGACTGGAAAGGAAAACCACGCTGGCTGCCGTCTCGTGGGGCGCGCCCATCCGTTTCGTCGGGTTCAGCCCCATCGCGAAGTTGAAGAGTTCCGGATTGTTGTGCTCGATGCTCGGCCACACTCCGCCCACGTGGTAGGTGTTTCCCGGGGAGACAGTGTTTGCCCTGATTCCCTTTTCGGCGAGTTGGAATGCCACGCCGGCGATGTAGCCGATGATCGCCGTCTTCACAGTCCCGTACGGGCCGGAGGCGAAATCCACTTCGCGGCCTGACACGCTGGAGATGGCGACGATGGATGCCACGTCGCTGTTCTCCAAGTACTTCACCGACGCCTTCACCAGATGAACCGTGCCCATCAGGTCGACATCGATGGACTCGATCCAGTTCTCCTCGGTGTCAGGAATCGCCAGCGCGCTCACGTTGCTGACGACCATGTCGATCCCGCCGAACTCCGTCGCAGTGCCGTCGACCCAGGCCGACATCGCATCCGGGTTCTTCACGTTCATCGCCGTTCCGACGACCTTGGCGTCGCTCGTCGCGAAGGCGGCTTCCGTGGCTGCCACCTCGTCGGCGTTGCGGGCACAAAAGGCCACGTTGGCGCCTTCCGCCACGAACGCGTCGACGATTGCGCGCCCGATGCCTCGCGTCCCGCCAGTGACGAGAGCGGTCTTGCCTTTGATGCGCAGGTCCATGGGTGTTTCCTTTCGTGAAGAGCCTGCAAATTACAGACAGAGAACTTCAGGTCGTCACCGCAATCCGCGCGCAGCATCACGCAGTGCACGATGCATGCCGTGAAAGGCATCTTGGGACGGTAGGTACGATTTGCGCACCTTCGTGACCACGCTGTAGTTGGTATCAACGACGTTGGCGATTGGCGTCTCGGATATTTGGGTGAGCAGCTGATAGGCATCCAGCTGATGGAGGCCGAAGAGCTCGCCGAGCCATCGGATCATCTCCACCTGCGAGATGCGCCACGAATCTTCCATGGGGCGCGACGAGCCGACCACCATCCAGTAGTCATCCGTTTCCAACCGTGGCCAGGCCGGGGCGCCACCCTTAATCAGCTCGACGATGATGGTGGACTCCATGGCGCCCTCGACGGCGGTGCCGCAGGATTCACCTTCCCCCTGCCGGTAGTGCCCGTCACCGATCGAGAACAGGGCCCCCTCCACATTGACGCCCAGGTACACGGTGGTGCCCACCCGCATTTCCGGCGTGTCCATATTGCCGCCGAAGCGTTCCGGGACGAGTGACGAGCGCACCTCGCCGCCCGTCGGCGCCACCCCGACGGTGCCGAGCATGGGGGCGAGCGGCAATGCGACCTCGAAGTTGCCGAAGCGCGATTGGAAGCCGACAGTGCCGGCGGCAGAGTCGACCTCGTAGATCCACACCGCTTCGGGAAGCGGGTCTTGCAGCGTCGCTGTACGGTCGGTGCCGGTCAGTCCGCCGAAGAACGGGATGGTGGCGGAGGCTCCCCAGCTGCGCGCAGGGGTCAGCTCGACGATGTGAAGAGCGATGGTGTCGCCGGGTTCGGCCCCTGCCATGTAGAACGGACCGGTCTGCGGGTTGAGGTAGCGAGGGTCCAGTCTCTGGCTGGCGATGTCGTTTACGGAGGTGATCGCGTTGTTGAAGGCGTCTTCGGACCACAGGTGCAACACGGTCCCCGGAGTGATCCTGGCCACCGGCGCGGCGCCACCGAAGGTGTACACATACTGCGCGCGTTCTGGGCGAAAGGTGCGAGCATCCATGCCAGCGATGTTAGGTGGCCCGTGTGAGAAGAGCAACCAACGGCAATTCTTGCCCGGCAATGGGTGCCGAAGCGTGTGTCGCAGCCGCATCCCACTTAGGCTGGCATTGTCACGCGCACCGTTGCCGACCCTGGCGCGAAACGCGCGACTGTCGAATCTAAAGGAGCACCATGAGTGACTATGCAGTGGTCAATCCGGCGACTGGCCAGACCGTCCAGACTTATCCGACGATCTCGGATGATGCACTTGAGGCGGCGATTGCCTCCGCGGACCAGGCGCACCGCGGATGGTCGCGGTCCAGTACTGTCGTCGATCGTGCCGCGCTGATCCGCCGGGTCGGCGAATTGCACAGTGAGCGGCGCGAGCAGCTTGCCGAGATCATCGTGCGCGAGATGGGCAAACCCGTCGAGCAGGCGCTTGGCGAGGTTGACTTCAGCGCGGACATCTACGCGTATTACGCCGACAACGCCGAGGCGCTGATGCGGGACGAGCCGATCACACTGCTCGCCGGGGACGGCTCTGCGCTCATCCGACGCAGTTCACTCGGGGTGCTGCTGGGCATCATGCCGTGGAACTTCCCCTACTATCAGGTTGCGCGTTTCGCCGGCCCGAACCTGGTGGTCGGCAACACCATCCTGCTCAAGCACGCCTCGCAGTGCCCCGAGTCGGCGGCGGCGATCGAGCAGATCTTCCGCGATGCCGGTTTCCCGCAGGGCGCCTATGTCAACATCTACGCCACCAACGAGCAGATCGCATCCGTGATCGCCGATCCACGGGTGCAGGGCGTCTCGCTGACCGGTTCCGCGCGCGCCGGCGCCGCCGTGGCCGAGGTCGCGGGACGCAACCTCAAGAAAGTGGTGCTGGAGCTGGGCGGATCCGATCCCTTCATCTTGCTGGACACTGTCGACCTGGATGCCGCGGTCGAGTCGGCAGTGGCAGCGCGGCTGGATAACAGCGGCCAGTCCTGCAACGCCGCCAAGCGGTTCATTGTCATCGACAAGCTGTATGAACCGTTCCTGGAGAAGTTCACCGCCGCAATCACGGGAACCAAGCCGGGCGACCCGAAGTCCCAGGACACCGTGCTTGGTCCGCTCTCATCCGAGGGGGCGACTGATCGGCTGCAGGAACAACTTGAGCGCGCCGTCGCCGGCGGTGCTCGGATAGTCGGGGGTGAGCGCACCGGTAACTACTTCTCGTCCACCGTGCTCACCGATGTGACCGCCGACAACGACGCCTACCACGAGGAGTTCTTCGGGCCGGTCGCCACCGTCTACCGGGTGACCTCGGAAGACGAGGCGATCGCGCTGGCGAACGACACGCCGTTCGGTCTGGGGTCCTACGTGTTCACCACGGATGCCGAACAAGCACTGCGGGTCGCCGATCGGATCGACGCGGGGATGGTCTTCGTCAACGTGGTCGGCGCGGACGGGGCCGAGCTCCCGTTCGGCGGCGTCAAGGGGTCCGGGTTCGGCCGAGAACTCGGCCGGTTCGGCGCCGACGAGTTCGTCAACAAGAAGATGATCCGCATCGGGTGATCGGCGCTGAGGATGCCGAACGCGAGGAGCATCGCCGCACACTGGTCACCAGTGGCACGTGGCACGCAGAGCGGCGCTAATCTAAAAAGCATGAGTGATGCATCCACGACCCCCGAATCCACAGCGCAACCCAACCCCGTGCGGGTCGAACGCGACGAGTCGCCGCGAGGGGTGACCTTCAGGGTGCTCGCGAGCGCGATCAAGGACGTCACGCTGTCCGAGGTGCGCTACAGCATCATGAACCGGCCGGCCGGCCTTCATGGTGAGACCTTCGGGCCGCGTTGGGAGAAGGTGCGCAGTATCGTCACGACGCACAACCACCAGACGGTGACCGCCGCCTGGGCAGCGGCGATCAAGGCGGGCTGGACCGATAAGGACCTGAACGCGGCGGGCCTGACGCGCCCGTAGTTTACTGATGGATCGGCTCGGCCCAGCGGGGGCGCGGAATCAGGCAGAACGGATGCCCGGCTGGGTCGGCGAACATGTGTGATGTCGCCGAGGGTGCCGGGAGCCGCCGGGCGCCCAGGGCGATTACCTCGGGTTCGTCCTGCGACACATCGTCGACCATGATGTCCAGGTGCAGCTGCTGCGGGAAGTTCGGGTCGGGCCAGCGCCGCGGCTGATGGTCCGCGGCGCGTTGGAATGCGATGCTGGAGCTGGTGTCATCGTGGGTGAGCGTAACCATTTCACGGAGAAACTGTCCGGATGCAAGTGGGCTGCTGAGAACTGGGGCGGCGGATGCAAGAACTCCGTGAGATGGGATCAGGGCGACGGGCACGGCAGCGCCGGCGAGAAGCAGGCCGGCTAGAAGTTGATCCGCATCACGGCTCGCCTCAGGGTAGGCCGGCTGACCTCGGCAAACCCGGCATCGGCGAAAATGCTGTGGCTGCCGACGAACAGCTCACCCCAGGTGAACTCCTGGCCGGGACGGACGATGATCGGGTAACCCTCCAGCGCCCGGGCGCCGCGCTGGCGGGCGAAGTCGACAGTGGCCCGGGCGAGCGCCCGGCTGATGCCACGGCGACGGTAGCCGACCCGGATCACGAAGCAGGTCACTGCCCAGACGCCGTCGTCGGCCTTGTCCTCGGTTCGACCGGTCCACGGCACGCGCATCCGGATCAGTCGCGGGTAGGCCGTGCGCGGCTCGACCGCGCACCAGCCGACCGGTTCGCTGTCGAGGTAGGCGACCAGGCCGCTGGTCATGTGCGCCGTCGGATTATCGCATCCGGTCTGTTCGCGCAGCCTCCGCTGCCGTTCGTCGTCGGGGACCGAGTCCCACTGCGAATCCCGGATTTTGAACCACTGGCACTGGCAGGTCGACGGCCAGCCGCGCGCGCCGAACACCGCCTGCAGATCCTGCGCGGATGCCTCGTTCGCGGGCACCACCGACAGTGCGGCAGCCGTGGCCGCTGCTGTCGTCGTCTCTGCCATCGCCCGGCTCCCTCTCGGTAGGGAAAAGTGTAGGGGCGCTGCATCGAGTTCACAACGGCAGTCTGTTGGGCGATTCGTGGCGCGCGAAGATAGGAGGATGCGCGTCACGGCTCTGCGGATCTACCCGGTCAAGTCCCTGGGCGGGATGGCCGTCGCCGCCGCCGAGGTGGAACCCTGGGGACTGGCCGGTGACCGGCGCTGGTGCCTGTTGGACGTGACCGGCACCCGGATCACCGCCCGCGAGGTGCACCACCTGCTCGGTCTGCTCGCCGAGCCGGCCGGCCGTGATGGCATCCGTATCACCGACCAGCACGGCGCCAGCATCTCGGTCACCGCCCCGCGCGAAACCGGGGCGGAACCGATCGAACACGACCGCCTGGGGGTGGTGCATTGCGCGGCCGCCGGCGCCAACGATTGGCTCACCGCCCGGGTCGGCCGGCCCACCACGCTGGTGTGGCAGCCCGATCCGACGACCCGGCCCCTCGCCGCGAACTGGGGCGGGCTGCCGGGGGAGCACCTCGCGCTGGCGGATGCCGGCCCGTTGCTGCTGGTGAGCGAGGCCTCGCTGGTGCAGCTGGACCGCTGGATCGCCGCCGAGACCGATACGCCGGATGCCGCCACACTCGATCCGAGGCAGGTGCGCGCCGACGCGCATCCTGAGCCGCTGAACGTTGTGCGGTTCCGCCCGAACGTGGTCGTCGACGGGGGTGACCCATTCGAGGAGGACCACTGGTCGACGGTGCGCATCGGCGAGGTCGCCTTCCGCAAGACCATGATCTGCGACCGTTGCGTGATGCCGACGATCGACCCGGACACCCTCGCCGCCGGCAAGGAGCCCACCCGCACGCTCGCCCGGCACCGCCACTGGGATCGCAAGACCTGGTTCGGCATCCGGATCGTGCCGCTCGGGACCGGCACGCTCGCGGTCGGCGATGCCGTCGAGCCGCGTCGTTGCGCCGAGGGGCGCGGGCGGCGAGACTCGACGGATGGCGCTCGAGTATCCTGAACTGCTGCTGCCGGATGCCGCTGCCTGGCGGGCCTGGCTCGAGGAGCACCACACACAGGCGCCGGGGGTGCGGCTGATCCTCGGCCGTAAGGGCGGCACCCTTACCGCGTTGAACTATGACGGCGCCCTGGATGAGGCGCTGTGCTTCGGTTGGATCGACGGGCAGTCTCGCAGCCGGGATGAGGAGAGCTTCTTCCAACGGTTCACCCCGCGCCGGCCGCGCAGTAGTTGGTCGCTGCGCAACGTGGGTCACGTCGAGCGGTTGGAGCGTGAGGGCCGGATGCGCCCGGCCGGCCGTGCCGCCGTTGAGGCCGCGCTCGCCGACGGACGGTGGGAGTCCGCGTACGCCGGTCCGGCGACCGCGCAGGTACCCGCCGACCTGCTGGCGGCGATCGCCGCGGAGCCGCGTGCGCAGGCGATGTTCGACGTGTTGACCGCGCAAAACCGCTATGCCCTGGTGTTCCGGCTCTGCCAGCTGAAGACGGATGCCGCACGGCAGCGCAAAATTGCCGGCTTCGTGCAGCTGCTGGCCCGGCACGAAGCCCCGTATCCGCAAAAACGGCTGCCAGACTAGGCGTCATGCCACCGTTTCTCGCAGACCCCGCGCGTGCCGCCCTGGCCCGGCTCACGGACGGTGACCGCGCGGAGGTGTCGCCGAATCCGCTGGAACGGCTGAGTGCCATCCGCGCGCTGATCACAGCCCTGGAAGAGGATCCGGCCACCCTTGACGCGGTGCGTGACGCGCTGGCCGCCGGCGCGGAGTGGGAGCAGATCGCCGCGGCATCCGGCCTGAAAGCGGCGGCGGCGAAATGGCGCTGGCAGGGCACCGACGCCGAGATCGCATCCCGGCATGAGGCCGGTCGCAAACGATCGGCGCGGCCGAGCAGCGTACCCACCGATCTGCCAGGGCTGTCGGTGGCCGAGGCGGCTCGCAGGCTGGGCGTGAGCGCCCAGGCCATCTACCTGCGGGTCAGTCGCGGCACGCTGCGCGCCACCACCGTGCAACTGCCGGACGGGCGCAGCTACAAACGGGTATTCCCAGATGGCAGACCCGACTGAGGGGTGCCGAATGCGCTGAACTGCGTGGGGGCCCCGCTGCCGTAGTCTCGAGTCATGAAACGGGCGTTCGTCCTGGTCACCGCTCAACTGCTGCTGCTCGCCGCACTCGTGCTCATCCCGCACGACTCGCTATGGCCGGTGGGCCCGCTCGCACTTGTCATCGTCATCGTGCTGGTCCTGGCGGGCGCGGCTCTGGCCATCCTCGGCGTGGTCGGGCTCGGTTCGGCCCTGACTGCGAGCCCGATTCCACGGGAGAACGCCGGCCTCGTGACGGACGGGATCTACGGTCTCGTCCGCAATCCGATCTATTCTGGGCTTCTGGTGGGCGGGCTGGGTCTGGTCGTGTTCGGTGCCTCGCTCTGGCACATTCTTGTTTGGGTCGCGCTCGCGTTGCTGCTCGCGGGAAAGGCACGATGGGAGGAGCGGATGCTGGTTGCCAAGCATCCGGAATTCGACCACTACGCCGCGCGCGTCGGCCGCTTCCTGCCGTGGACCGGCCGACTGCGGCCACGTCGCTGACCGCGCCTTGTCCTGCCGCTCCGCTCGCGTCATCATCGTGGCTTTCATCATTCAGGACACTGTGTGACTGGCGGGACGGATGTGACGGAAGCGATGCCCACTGGCCTCACTGGTCTCAGCAGACTCACAACCTCCTGAATGATGAAAGGGCACGGGAGACGGGATGGGGCACGCTGGTCCGGATCGGTAGACTTCGGGAATGGACAAATGGCACTTCTCTGAATCGATCATCGTTTTCCGACCGGCAGAGCAGCTTTACGCCATGGTCTCGGACGTGACGCGCATGGGCGAGTGGAGCCCGGTGTGCACCGGAGGCTGGTGGGACGACGACACCCGCGGCGTTGGGGCGTGGTTCACCGGCCACAATGAGACCCCGGCGAAGACGTGGGAGACCCGCTCCCAGGTGGTGGCGGATACCCCTGGGCGCGAGTTCGCGTTCGTCGTGGGTGGCGACCGCACCCGATGGGGCTACACCTTCACCCCGGTTGCCGAGGGCACCGAATTGACCGAATCGTGGGAAATCCTCCCTGCCGGGGACGTGTATTTCACGGAGCGGTTCGGCCCGACCGCCGACGCAGAAATCACCCAACGTCTCGAGAATGCGCGCAGCGGCATCCACGAGACTTTGGCCGCGATCAAGAAAGCCGCCGAGCCGGCGTAACCCGCGGCGTGAAAGCTCCGAGAAAATAGGTGGCCGGCCAGGGCGACCGATGCGAAAATAGCGGCATGATTATGCACCTAACCGGCGATGCGGCTGCGGATGCGCTGCTCACCGAGAACGACCTCGCCCTGCTGATCGGGATGCTGCTCGACCAGCAGGTCACTATGGAATCCGCCTTCGCGGGCCCGGCCAAGATCCGTGACCGCACCGGGTTCCTGGATGCCGCCGCGATTGCCGCATACGATCCGGATGCCTTCGTCGAGGTGTTCAAACG
>JBDSDO010000062.1:0-4793 GCA_039920505.1 Terrimesophilobacter sp. | reverse complement strand
GGTGGAAACGCCGGCGAGCACGAGTTCCCGGCAGCCGTCGGTCGCCGATTCGAGTTCCGGGCCCCACTTGCCGAATGTCGACCGGTCCACCACTGTGTGGTCGCCGGTGGGGAAGTCCGGGCTCATGTCGTTGAGTCCCTCCGCCTTCAGCGCGAACGGCCAGTCCTCGTAGTAGGCGCGCCAGACGCCTTCCGGATGCTGGGGGGCGATGAAGCGCGTATAGACGACTCGCTCACCGAACGCGTCGATCAACCGGCGCACGGACGGGACGATCGAGTTGAAGCCCCGGGTGAACCAGCCGCTTTTCGGGTCGCCGAAGATCACCTGCATGTCGATGACGACGAGCCAGGGGTCCTCCGCAAACGGCGGCCCGGGACGGTCTTTGCCGGCAGCCCAGGCGGCAGCATCCGTGGTCATGGTCGTTCAGCCTCCCTTGCACTCTCGCGGGTGCGCTCCGGCAGCGCCTCCTGCGCTCGCACCATCCGGCGGCCGAAGAGCACCACGCCGAGGTAGCCGACCACCAGGGCGACCAGCACGCCGAGGTTCGCGAAGCCCCAGGTGCCGTCGCGGCCGCCGAGACCGAACGGCCCGAGCAGGTAGCCCTGCCAGTTCAGCCAGTCGATGCCGAACGGGTTGACGACCAGGCCCCAGCCGAGGAAGGTGCCCACCGCCAGGGTTCCGGTCGCCAGCCAGTTGACGCTGCCGTACCGGCCGGTGCGGCGGAACAGGTCCGTCTCGGAGTAGTCGCCGCGGCGCAGGGTCATGTCGGCCAGGAAGATGCCGCACCAGGCGGCGATCGGCACGCCCAGGGTGATCAAGAAGCCCTGGAACGGGCCGATGAAACTGCCGGCGAAGAACACGATGTAGACAGTGCCGATGATCATGATCACACCGTCGATGCCGGCGGCCATCGCCCGCGGCACCTTGAGGCCCGCGCTGAGCAGCGCGATCCCGGACGAGTAGATGTCCAGCACCGCGCCGCCGATCAACCCGAGCACGGCGACGATGGCGAACGGAATGAGGAACCATACCGGCAGGATGCTGGTCAGCGCCCCGATCGGGTCGTTCGCGATCGCGTCGTTCAGTTTGGTCGAGGATGCTGCCAGCAGCAGTCCGAATACCACCAGGATCACCGGGGCCACCGAGGCGCCGAACGTGGTCCAGCCGACCACGCCGCGGCTGGACGCGGACCGCGGCAGGTAGCGGGAGTAGTCGGCGGCGGCCTGCACCCAGCCGAGCCCGAATCCGGTCATCATGAACACGAATCCGCCGATCAGCTGCTGCACGTTGCCGTTCGGCACCGCAGCGACCGCGGCGAAGTCGATGTGTCCGAAGACGAGCACGATGTACAGGATGGTCAGCACCGCGGTGATGATGGTGATGGCCAGTTGCATCCGCATGATCAGGTGGAAGCCGAACACTCCGCCGCCGATGACCAGCAGCACCACGACGATGAGGGTGATGATCTTGGTCCCGGTGCCGCCGTCCAGTCCGAGTTCGCCGAACACGGTGGAGGTGGCCAGCACGGCGAGGGAGACGAGCACTGTCTCCCAGCCCACGGTGAGCAGCCAGGCGATGATCGAGGGCACCCGGTTGCCCTCCACGCCGAACGCGGCCCGGCTGAGGGTCAGCGTGGGTGCGGAGCCGCGCTTGCCGGCCAGCGAGATGAACCCGCAGAACAGGAACGACACGAAGATGCCGAGGATCGCCACGATGGTGGCCTGCCAGAACGAGATGCCGAAGCCGAGCAGGAACGAGCCGTAGCTCACCCCGAGCACCGACACGTTCGCGGCGAACCAGGGCCAGTACAGGCTGCGCGGATGCCCCTGCCGTTCGCTCTCGTCGATCGGGTTGAGCCCGTTGGTTTCGACCGCCAGAGCCTGTTGCCTTACGACGTCGGCGGGGCGGATGTCACGTGCAGTGGTCATGAGAGCCTTTCGGAGGGGTAGACCTGTTCAGACCTGTGCACTCACGGTACTGGCATCCGTGGGCGGCTGTCAACGGTCGTTGCTTACGAACGATGCGCCGTCTTGTGGAGGATGCGGCTGCTCTCGTCGCCGCATCCTCCATAGCCCCGGCATCGTTGCTTCGTGTTGACCCTCGCGAAGTGTCGAGACCGGTGTGGTGTCGGGTGGGCCGGGTCAACTGGCGTTCTGTTGTAGTTTCCGCATCAGCAGACTCTTGGTGTGCAACGCGATGGGTGTCTGGTCGGGGTCTAGTCGTGGGGGTGGGATCAGCCAGTAGTTGCTGCCCTCCCGGATGATCCGCCAGCCGTTATTGTGCAGGGTCAGATGGTGGAATCGACAGAGGCACACACCGTCGGCGATATCGGTCTTGCCGTGGTCTTTTTTGTACTCATCAATGTGGTGCGCCTCTGTCATCACCGGGGCGTTTTCGCAGTCCGGCCATACGCAGCCGCCGTCTCTGATGGCGAGGGCTTCGTGTTGTCGGTCGTCGAACAGTCGTCTGGTTCGGCCCAAATCCAGTGGGCCGCCGGTGGGGGTGGTGAAGATGGTCTGGGTGCCGCCCATGCACGCCATCCGCTTCGCGGTGGTCACCGACACCGGGGCGGGATTGCCCTGAATCACCCCGAACCCGGTACCCGATTCCAGATCGGATTGGGTGACCACGATTTTCACCTGCGGCAGGATCTTGCCGAACATTTTGGTCGGGTCGGCGTTCACCCCGGCGTGCAACAGTTGCAGCAGCCCGTCGGAAGCGATCTGCTCGTTGCTGCGCGGGTCATCAGTGATCTTCCTGGCCCGTTCGATCTCGGCCGGATCCACCATCCGTGGTCCACCCCGGCGGGGGGAGGTGAGCGGGTCAATGATCGTGGTCAGCCAGCTGCCGCCCTCGGGGTCCAGATCCCAGGTGGCGTGCACCATCCCGTTGCCCAGTTTGCGAAGTCTCAGGCTGCGCAGTTCGTATAGTTCCGCTTCCCGGGCCGGGATACCGGCTTCGTCGATCAGATCCCGGGCAATGTGCGCCTCCCGGTACAGCCGATCCGCCGACAGGCCGGCCTGCCCGGTGACCAGTTCGGTGGCGGCGTCGCGCAGTTGGTCGGCGGTGATGCGCTCATCCGGGGTGCCCAGGCCGCGGCGGAGGGCGTCGGCTTGTTCGGCCGACAGGACGCCGCTGGCTAGGGCGGCGGTGATCGGTGTCTCCCAGGGCAGGACCACCGGTTCCCCACCGATGTCCGCCACACCGTCATCCAGCAACTGTTGGGCGGCATCCGCGTCCCCGGCGATCCGGCCCAACGCGACCAGTTGAGCAGCTTCCCGCCCGGTGGCACCGGTGATCGACTGCAGCATTGCCTCGGGGGAGCGGAATCCTTCCCGGGCGGCCAGACCGGCGTGGCCGAGTTCTCGGCGGGAGCGGCGGGCCAGTTCTCCGGCGGCCTGCGTTTTCAACGCGTCAACGTGTCGTTCGTGGACGGCGATCGCTTTCTGCAACCCGACCAGGCCGGCATCGCTCAACCCGGTGAGCGGGGCGCCGGCACAAGCAGGGACAGCGTCGATGGGGGTGTTGGCGGCGCTGGTGGCGTGGGCGTAGTCGGCGACCGCCTGTGCGGTGGTCATGAACGCCTCTACGCTTGTTTGCATAGAACCAATTTTCCCACCTTCGTAGTTGTATTCAAGCGTTTTCCAAAATCTGGGGATAAGAATTTCCGGCGGCGACTGTGGAGGACAAGAGGCCACCGGCACGGGACTCGGCAGGCTCGACTACCGAAACTGGGTGCGAGGCAACGATGCGCGCCCTACCCGCGCAGGTACTCCTCGACCGCCTTCCGCACCAGTTTCGACACGGATACCCGCTCGGAGTCGGCCCTATTCTGGAGCTCGAGAAGTGTCGCCTCCGGCACCCGGACAGTAATGCTGGGGGAGTGCCGGCCGTCGCCGGACAACGATTTCCCTCCGGGTACGAGATTCGCAGTGCGCTTCACACGGGCATCCGCCACGAGTTGCCGAACGCGTTCCTGGGTCAGGCGCTGGCCTTCGTGCAGGACGGGCTCCTTGTCCACGTCGATGACCCGCACCCCATCACGCAGTATGTCGCGTCCGGTAATCATCGTTTCCTCCTGTAGCCGGTTGGCATAGCGTGAATTATGGCCCAAGACCCTGGATTACGATCGTCAGACACGACGCCTATTTCTATCTCGACGCCGCGGTCGTCCTTACCGATAAACAGCAACATGCCACCGTCGTCATTCACTGGCTCTCCGGCATTCCGCAACGCCGCAAGAATATGCGCCTTGCCCAGGCGGTGCCGCCGACCAGTCCGGGTGAGTCTAAACAACTCCATTCGTCGAGTATGTGAGCCACCACCGACATTCTAAGCTGGCAGATCGTGGGGCCACAAGGCAGTTTGAGGCTCCTGGACGATCGAATGTCCGGGTCTTCGCAACGATGCGCCGGTTCGTGGAGGATGCAGCTGGTGTAGTCGCAGCATCCTCCACAAACTCCGGCGCGGTCGCTGCGCCCAGCCCCGTACCCTGGAACGATGGACCTTCCCCTCAGCCGCGCCCTCGTTCCACGCCTGGTCGTTCTCGAGCAGTGTGACTCGACCAACAGCGAACTGGTCGCCCGGGCGGCCACCGGCGAGGAGCCCGAATTCTCCACGCTGGTCACGGCCGACCAGACCCACGGTCGCGGCCGCCTCGGCCGCACCTGGGTGGCTCCGCCCGGTCAGACCCTCGCGGTGTCGGTGCTGCTGAGGCCGGTGCTGCCGAACGGGAAACCGCTCGGGGTGCAGCACTACGGATGGCTGTCGCTGCTGGCGGGACTGGCGATGAC
>JBDSDO010000061.1:0-17354 GCA_039920505.1 Terrimesophilobacter sp. | reverse complement strand
CACAGCGCGGTCTCGACGAGATCGCCCAGGTCGACGTCGAGTTCTTTGTCCACGACCCAGCCGTGCACTCCGCGGATGCGGCCGCCGCGGATGATGAACTGCTGCACGGCGGCGGCGAGTTCGTCGTGGGCGATGCCAAAGACATCCGCGTTCGTCGTCTCGGGTTGCACGAGATTGTTTTTGGACAACACCGTCTGCAACGCGGTGAGTTGATCGCGCAGCTTCGCGGCCTTCTCATACTCCTGGGCAGCGGAGGCCTGCTTCATCTGGCCGGACAGGGTGCGGATGAACCGGGAGTCGTTCCCAGCCATGAACGACGCGAAATCCACGGCGATTGCCTTGTGGTCTTCTTTGCTGATCCGGCCCACGCAGGGAGCGGCGCAGCGGCCGATGTCCGCGAGCAGGCACGGCCGGCCGGTTTGCTGCGCCCGCCGGTAGGTCGCATCCGAGCAACTGCGCATCGGGAATGCCTTGAGCATGAGGTCGAGGGTTTCCCGGATTGCCCACACCTTCGTGTACGGGCCGAAGTAGCGCGCGCCCTTGATGTTGTGGTTTCGGGTGATGAACACGCGCGGCACGTCGTCGGCCATGGTGATGGCGAGGTATGGGTAGGTTTTGTCGTCCCGGAACTGCACGTTGAACGGCGGATCGAATTGCTTGATCCAGGTGAACTCTAGTTGCAGCGCCTCGAACTCGGTGCCTACGACCGTCCACTCGACGGAGTTCGCGGTCGTCACCATGCGCCTTGTGCGCTCGTGCAGGGTCGGCAGGGGCGCGAAGTAGTTGCTGAGCCTGGCGCGCAGGTTCTTGGCCTTGCCGACGTACAGCACCCGCCCGCCCGCGTCCCTGAACCGGTAGACGCCCGGCTGGGTGGGAATCTCGCGCGCGCGCGGGCGATAGCTGACCGTGTCCATCCGCACCCCCTATCCGGCGAGGACTTTTTTCAGGAATGTTCCCGTATGGCTGGCCGCGACCTTGGCGAGATGTTCCGGTGTGCCCGTCGCGATAACCTCGCCGCCGCCCGCGCCGCCCTCCGGACCGATATCGATGACCCAGTCGGCTGATTTCACCACGTCGAGGTTGTGCTCGATGACGATAACGGTGTTGCCCTTGTCGACCAACCTATTGAGCACGAGCAGGAGTTTGCGGACGTCTTCGAAGTGCAGACCGGTCGTCGGCTCATCGAGCACGTACACGCTGCGGCCCATGGAGCGCCGTTGCAGCTCAGTGGCAAGTTTCACCCGCTGCGCCTCCCCGCCGGAGAGGGTGGTGGCACTCTGCCCCAGCCGAACGTAGCCCAGCCCGACGTCGACGAGCGTCTCCAGATAACGGTGGATCGAGGTGATCGCCTGGAAGAACTCCGCCGCCTCCGAGATCGGCATGTCGAGCACCTGGGCGATGTTCTTCCCCTTGTACAGCACCGAGAGGGTGTCCCGGTTGTACCTGGCGCCACCGCACACCTCGCAGGTGACGTAGACATCCGGGAGGAAGTTCATTTCGATCTTGATGGTGCCGTCGCCTGAGCAGTTCTCACACCGACCGCCCTTGACATTGAAACTGAACCTGCCCGGCAGGTAGCCGCGCGTCTTCGCATCGATCGTTTCGGAGAACAGGGTGCGGATGCGGTCGAAGACTCCGGTGTAGGTTGCCGGGTTCGACCGCGGCGTGCGTCCGATGGGCGCCTGGTCCACGTGGACGACCTTGTCGAGCTCATCCAGGCCGGTCACCCTGGTGTGTTTGCCGGGAATCTGCCGTGCCCCGTTGAGCTGGTTCGCGAGCACCCGATACAGGATGTCGTTGACGAGGGACGACTTGCCGGAGCCGCTCACCCCGGTGACGGCGGTGAAGACGCCGAGCGGGAACGGCACGGTGATGTTCTTCAGATTGTTCGCGCGCGCGCCTTCGACAACGATTTGCCGTTTCTTGTCCAGCGGTCGTCGTTTCTTCGGGGTCGGAATCGACTTCCTGCCGGACAGGTAATCGCCTGTGATCGACTCGGTGTTGGCGATGAGCTCGGCATACGACCCGGAGTGCACGACGTTCCCGCCGTGCTCCCCCGCGCCGGGACCGATGTCGACGATCCAGTCCGCGGTGCGGATGGTGTCCTCGTCGTGTTCGACGACGATCAGCGTGTTGCCCAGGTCGCGGAGTTTGAGCAGCGTCTCGATGAGGCGGTGGTTATCGCGCTGGTGCAGACCGATGCTGGGTTCGTCAAGCACGTACAGCACCCCGGTGAGGCCGGAACCGATCTGGGTCGCCAGCCGGATCCGCTGTGCTTCTCCCCCGGACAAGGAGCCTGCTGAGCGGGACAGGTTCAGGTAGGTGAGTCCGACTTCGATGAGGAAATCGAGTCTCGCCCTGATCTCCCGCAGCACGGCGGTGGCGATCTTCGCTTCACGCACGGTCAGCTCAAGCTTGTCGATGAACGCGAATGCGTCGACGAGGCTGAGTTCGCACACGTCGGCGATGCTCCGGTCGTGCACCGTAACTGCGAGCACCTCCGGCTTCAGCCGTTTGCCGTCGCAGACCGGGCAGTTGATCTCTCGCAGGTAGTGGGAATACCGCTGCCGAGCCGAATCGGTTTCAGCCTCAAGGTACTTGCGCTCGATGTAGGGGATAACGCCTTCGAATCCGGTCGAGTACTTCACCTCCCGGCCGTACCGATTCTTCCAACGCACCGTCACGGAGAAGTCGTTGCCGTGCAGGATTGCTTCTCTGACGTTCTCCGGGAGCTTGGCCCACGGCGTTTTCAGGGAGAAGTCGAGGTCCGCGGCGAGACCCTCGAGCAGGCGTTGGAAATAGTTGAACAGGCCCTTGCCGGACTGGGTCCAGGGCAGGATGACCCCCTCGGCCAGGCTCAGTGCCGGGTCGCCGAGCAGCAGGTCGGCGTCCACCGACATCCGGGTGCCGAGCCCTGAGCACTCCGGGCAGGCTCCGAAGGGGGCGTTGAATGAGAAGGTTCTCGGCTCGATCTCGGTGAGCTGCACAGGATGCCCGTTCGGGCAGGACAGTTTCTCAGAGAAGTTCCGCCAGGCGGCGTCCCCGGTCTCGTCGACGAAGTTGACCGAGACGAACCCATCTGTGAGGCGCAGCGCAGTCTCGAGCGAGTCGGTCAGCCGGGTGAGGATGTCGTCGTCGGCGACGAGGCGGTCCACGACGACCGAGATGTCGTGCTTGAACTGTTTCTTCAACTTCGGCGGCGCGCTGAGCTGTGCGACTTCACCGTCCACGAGGGCACGTGAGTAGCCGCCCGCGGCCAACTCGTGGAACAGATCGACGAATTCGCCCTTCTTCTGCGACACGACGGGGCTGACGATCTGGTACCGGGTTCCGGTTTCGAGAGTCATAAGCTGGTCGGCGATCTGCTGCACGCTTTGCCGCGAGATAGGCTCTCCGCAGAGTGCGCAGTGCGGAATGCCGATGCGCGCCCAGAGCAGCCGCATGTAGTCGTACACCTCGGTGATTGTGCCCACCGTCGACCGCGGATTCCGGTTCGTCGACTTCTGGTCGATCGAGACCGCGGGACTCAAGCCCTCGATGAAATCGACGTCGGGCCGGTCGACCTGGCCGAGGAACTGTCGCGCATACGCCGAAAGGGACTCAACGTACCGGCGTTGCCCCTCGGCGAAGATTGTGTCGAAGGCGAGGCTCGACTTGCCGGAGCCGGACAGCCCGGTGAACACGACCAGCGAATCGCGCGGAATTTCAAGGTTGATGTTCCGCAAATTGTGCACCCGAGCGCCACGGACACTGAGCTTGCCGCTCGCCGTCGTGGGTGCGCCGATCACCTTGAGCATGGCGCTCTCGGTGAGTTCTTCGTGGGTGCTCGGTTGCGAAATTGACACTCTCTATATCCTACGGAAGCCACTGACGTCGCCCTGTTGGTTCGCTGAGGGCGTTTAGTCGGCGTGGGCTGTCGCTCAGCGCAAATGGCCGGCTTGTTCCATCTGCCGGAGTTCCTTCTTCAGGTCTGCCACTTCGTCCCGTAACCGCGCCGCGAGCTCGAATTTGAGTTCGCCGGCGGCGTTCAGCATCTGCTCGTTGAGATCGGCGATGATCTTCTCCAGGTCGTTGCCGCCTGCGGCCGCCAGTCCCTCGCGCTTCAGGCTCGGAGTCGGCGTTCGCCCGCGCCCGTCACGGCCGGACAGGAGTTGCGCCGTGTCGGCACCCTCCCGCAGCAGCGTGTCGGTGATGTCGGCGATCTTCTTGCGCAGCGGTGTCGGGTCGATCCCGTTCGCCGTGTTGTATGCGACCTGCGTGTCCCGACGCCGGTTGGTCTCCTCGATGGCGAACTTCATGGAGTCGGTCAGCACGTCGGCGTACATGTGCACCTCGCCTGACACGTTGCGTGCCGCGCGGCCGATGGTCTGGATCAAGGATGTGGACGAGCGCAGGAAGCCTTCCTTGTCGGCGTCCAGGATGGCCACGAGCGACACCTCGGGCAGGTCGAGGCCCTCGCGCAGCAGGTTGATGCCGACGAGCACGTCGTAGACGCCCTGCCGCAGTTCGGTGAGCAGTTCCACGCGGCGCAGCGTATCGACATCCGAGTGCAGGTAGCGCACCCGCACACCGGCCTCGGCGAGGAACTCGGTGAGTTCCTCGGCCATCTTCTTGGTGAGGGTGGTGACCAGCACACGTTCGTTCTTGTCGCTGCGTGTCCTGATTTCTTCGAGCAGGTCGTCGATCTGGCCTTTGGACGGCTTGACGACGATCTGCGGGTCGACCAGCCCGGTGGGGCGGATGATCTGCTCCACGACGCTGTCGGTGATGCCGAGCTCGTACCGGCCGGGCGTCGCGGACATGTATACCTTCTGTCCGACCCGGTCGAGGAACTCGGAGAACTTCAACGGCCGGTTGTCCAGCGCGCTCGGCAGCCGGAAGCCGTGCTCCACCAGGGTGCGTTTGCGGGACGCGTCGCCCTCGTACATCGCACCGATTTGTGGGATCGTGACGTGGGATTCGTCGATGACGACGAGGAAGTCCTCGGGGAAGTAGTCCAGCAGACAGTGCGGCGGTTCCCCGGCGACCCGGCCGTCGATGTGTCTGGAGTAGTTCTCGATGCCACTGCAGAAGCCGATCTGCTCCATCATCTCGAGGTCGAAAGTGGTGCGCATCCGCAGACGCTGCGCCTCCAGCAGCTTGCCCTGCCGTTCCAGCTCGGTCAACCGTTCAGCCAGCTCTTCGCGGATCGTGCCGATCGCGCGTTTCATCGTGGCCGGGCTCGCGGCGTAGTGGGTCGCGGGGAACACCGACACCGCATCCATCGTGTTGATCACCTCGCCGGTGAGCGGATGCAACGCGAACAGCCCCTCGATTTCGTCGCCGAACATCTCGATGCGGATCGCGTGCTCTTCGTACACCGGAATGATTTCGATGGTGTCGCCGCGCACCCGGAACTTGCCGCGGGAGAAGTCGATGTCGTTGCGCTGGTACTGCATGGCGACGAACTTGCGGATCAGTTGGTCGCGCGGGATCCGCTCCCCCACCTGCAACGCGACCATCGCGTCGAGGTACTCCTCGGCGGCGCCTAATCCGTAGATGCAGGAGACGGTGGAGACGACGACCACGTCGCGCCGGCTCAGCAGCGAGTTCGTGGTGGAATGCCGCAGCCGCTCCACTTCGGCGTTGATCGAGCTGTCTTTCTAGATGAACGTGTCGGTCTGCGGCACGTACGCTTCCGGCTGGTAGTAGTCGTAGTACGACACGAAGTATTCCACCGCATTGTTGGGCATCAGCTCACGGAATTCGTTAGTCAACTGGGCCGCGAGAGTCTTATTGTGCGACATCACCAGCGTGGGACGCTGTACCTGTTCGATGAGCCACGCCGCAGTGGCCGACTTGCCGGTGCCGGTGGCGCCCAGCAGCACAACGTCGGTCTCGCCGGCGTTGATGCGCCCGGCGAGTTCCGCGATGGCCTTCGGTTGATCACCGCTCGGGGTGTAGTCGCTGATGACCTCGAAAGGGCGCACGGATCGGGTCGGTTGCATGTCTTCAGTTTAAGCAGCGGGGTCTGACACTCGCTCCCAGAGTCGGTCGACCTGGGCCAGGGTGTCCGCGAGGCTGCCGTCGTTGTCGATGACGATGTCGGCGACGGCGAGTCGCTCGGTGTCGGTGGCCTGGGAGTTGAGCCGGTGCACCGCTTCCTCACGAGTCAGCCCGCGCAACTCGATGAGACGCTTGATCCGGGTCGCCAGGCTCGCGTGCACGACGACGATGAGGTCGAACGCGTTGTCGACGTTCACTCCTGCCTCCACGAGCAGGGGCACGTCGTAGACGATGACCGCCTCCGGGTCTCGGGCGGCAGCCTGGGCGATCAGTGCACGGGCGAGACTCTTCACCGCGGGGTGGGTGATGCTATCGAGCACCGCGCGGCGTTCGGCATCGTCAAAGATGAGAGCGCCGACAGCGGCGCGATCCAGTGTGCCATCGGGACGGATGACATCCTGACCAAACTCCTCGGCGATGCGCGTCAACGCATCCGTTCCCGGTTTGACAACGGTGCGGGCCAACTGGTCAGCGTCGATGTGCACCGCTCCGTGTGCGGCCAATTGCGCGGCGACCAGGGACTTCCCTGCCCCAATGCCTCCGGTAAGACCGATCAGATACACGCGTTCATGCTATCGGTCTGCGTGCACGGGGCGTCGGAACACGACGCGGCCGGGACCCTCGCGGATCCCGGCCGTGTTGATGTGGCTGAGTGCGCCTACTTGCTGGCTGGCTCGTCTGCGGTAACGACAGCCGCATCCGCAGCGCCATTGGACAGCTTGGCGCGCAATGCCGCCAGCGACTCGTCGTCGGCGAGACGGCCGGCGGAGGTGACCTCGGGCGTGAAGCCGCTGCCTTCCGAGGTCGAGATGGGCGCGTTGGCCTTCTCGATGGATGCCGCGACCTGCTTCTTGTGGGCCTCCCAGCGAGCCTGGGCTGCAGCGTAATCCTGCTCCCACTTCTCGCGCTGGGTCTCGAAGCCTTCGCGCCACTCGTTGGTCTCCGGGTCGAAACCCTCGGGGTACTTGTAGTTGCCCTTGTCGTCGTATTCGGTGAGCATTCCGTACAGGGCCGGGTCGAACTCGGTGCCCTCTGGGTCGACACCCTCGTTGGCCTGCTTGAGGCTCAGCGAGATGCGGCGACGTTCGAGGTCGATGTCGATGACCTTGACGAACACCTCTTCGCCGACCGAGACAACCTGCTCGGCCAGTTCGACGTGCTTGCCTGACAGCTCCGAGATGTGCACAAGGCCTTCGATGCCGTCAGCCACGCGCACGAACGCGCCGAACGGAACCAGCTTGGTGACCTTGCCTGGCGCAACCTGCCCGATGGCGTGGGTGCGGGCGAAGATCTGCCACGGGTCTTCCTGGGTTGCCTTGAGCGACAGCGACACGCGCTCGCGCTCGAGGTCGACTTCGAGGATCTCGACCGTGACCTCCTGGCCAACCTCGACAACCTCGCTGGCGTGCTCGATGTGCTTCCAAGACAGTTCCGACACGTGCACCAGGCCATCGACTCCGCCGAGGTCCACGAACGCGCCGAAGTTGACGATCGACGAGACGGTGCCCTTGCGCACCTGGCCCTTGGCCAGGTTGTTGAGGAAGCTCGTGCGGCTCTCGGACTGCGTCTGCTCCAACAGTGCGCGGCGGGACAGGACGACGTTGTTGCGGTTCTTGTCCAACTCGAGGATCTTCGCCTCGATTTCCTGGCCCAGGTAAGGGGTCAGGTCGCGCACGCGGCGCAGCTCGATGAGAGACGCCGGAAGGAAGCCGCGAAGTCCGATGTCGACGATGAGGCCGCCCTTGACGACCTCGATCACGGTGCCGGTAACGACGCCGTCTTCTTCCTTGATCTTCTCGACATCTCCCCACGCGCGCTCATATTGCGCACGCTTCTTGGAGAGGATGAGCCGGCCTTCTTTGTCTTCCTTCTGGAGGACGAGGGCCTCGACGCTGTCGCCGACCTGCACTACTTCGGATGGGTCGACATCATGCTTGATGGACAGTTCACGGGAAGGGATGACACCTTCCGTCTTGTAACCGACATCGAGGAGCACCTCATCCCGGTCGATCTTGACGACGGTGCCTTCGATGAGATCCCCGTCGTTGAAAAACTTGAGGGTTTTTTCGACCGCGGCGAGAAAATCTTCAGCAGATCCAATGTCGTTGATGGCGACCTGCTTGGGTGCCCTGTCGGTCGTTGCGATTGTCATATAGTGGTTGCTCCAGGATGGATGTTATTTCAGGTCATCGACTGTCGATACGCATTCGCAAGATCTTCAGCGAGAATCCGTGTACATCGCCGATGACAGGCGGATGAGTCATCGCAGAATGCGACGCTCAAGCTTATCTCATCGAGCTAGCGCCCGCCAAACCTCCCCACGCACTGCGGCGAATAGTCGCAAAAGAGGGTGGGCTGCGACACGCCGGGTGAAATGGGCACGACACGCCGGCATTCGCCCAAATCTCCTCGTTTCGCCGGACCGTTGTGTCGCGACGGGGTCGTTGCGCCGCGGCGCTAATCGAGGAGCGCGGAACGCAGGGTGTCGAGCCCCACTCCCCCGATATCCAACGCTTTCTTGTGGAACATTTTGATGTCGAAAGCCGCACCCTCGCGGCGCCGGTACTCGTCACGAAGCTGTTCCCAGATCCGCTGGCCGATCTTGTAGGACGGCGCCTGGCCCGGCCAACCGAGGTAACGGTTCACTTCGAACCTGACGAACGGCTCATTCATATTGACGTTGCGCGCCAGGAAGCCGAACGCGTCATCGCCGGTCCACGTGCCGGAACCGTCTGGAAGCGTCTTTTCCAGGTGCACACCGATGTCAAGCACGACGCGCGCAGCGCGCATCCGCTGGCCGTCGAGCATGCCGAGGCGGTCGGCCGGATCGTCCAGGTAGCCGAGCTGCTCCATGAGCCGCTCCGCGTAGAGGGCCCAACCTTCCGCATGCCCCGAGGTACCGGCGTTGCGGCGCCAGGTGTTGAGCATCGCCTTGTTGTAGACGGCCTGACCGATCTGCAGGTGATGTCCAGGAACACCCTCGTGATAGACGGTGGTGAGCTCGCGCCAGGTGTCGAACACGGTGACACCCTCCGGCACACTCCACCACATACGGCCGGCACGGGAGAAGTCGTCTGTCGGTCCCGTGTAGTAGATGCCGCCCTCTTGCGTCGGGGCGATCATGCACTCCAGGCGCGTGACCTCCTCCGGGATGTGGAAATGGCTCCTGGACAACTCCGCAACGGCACGGTCGCTGGTCTCCTGCATCCAACGCTGCAGCGCGTCAGTGCCGTGAAGCTTGCGGGTCGGATCGCGGTCGAGGAACTCGATGGCCTCGTGCACGGATGCTCCCGGCTTGATCTCCCGGGCGATCGCCTCCTGCTCTGCCGTCATTCTGGCGAGCTCCTCGATGCCCCACTCGTAGGTCTCGTCCAGGTCGACAGTGGCGCCCAGGAAGTAGCGGGACGCGAGAGCGTACCGGTCGCGGCCGACGGCGTCCTTTTCGGGGGCGTGCTGCGCGAGTTCGTTCGCCAAGAAGGCGGACAGTCCCGCGTACGCGTCCGCAGACTCACGCGCGCCGGCGGCCAAGTCGGCTTTCAGCGATTGCGGCAGTTCCGTCTCGCCGGGGCCCTGCGCGAGGTGGAAGAAGAATCCGGTGTCGGCGACCTGCTTGTCGGCCTGGATGATGATCTGTCTCACCTGCCGGATGGCGGGCACGTTGCCTGCCGCGATGCCCGAGCGCAGCGTCTGGATGTAGCCCGCCATCGCGCCAGGCAGATTGTGCATCCGTTTGGCGATGCTGTCCCAGTCATCGGTGGTCGCGGTCGGCATCAGATCGAAGATCTCCCGTAGTTCCTGCGCCGGCGAGGCGATCACGTTGAGGTCGCGTTGTTCGAACCCGGCGTCGTGCCTCTCGATGGCCAGTTCGAGTTCGCGGGAGAGATCCAGCTTGGTGACTCGGTCGACATCGTCGAGCGGGGTGGCCGTCCGGATCGCAGCCAGCGCTTTCTTCGTCTCGGCGATCGCGTGCTCTGCACCGGCCGGCGAGTAGTCGGCGTAATCGCCTTCGCGACCGGGGCGGCCGAGGTAGACGTGGAGCTCGGGAAACAGGTCCAGTTCGGTGTCGACCCACTGTTCGGCGACGGCGTCGACCGGGGTGGGGGTGCGAGTCGTATCAGTCATGGCTCCGAGCCTAACTGCGGTTCAGGCGTCGAAGTCGGTACTCAGCAGTTCGACGAGCACCGCGAGGGCCGCCCCGGCCCCGGGTCCGCTGGTGGTGAGCGTGACGACGTCGCCGCAGGGCACCCCGAGGGACAGCACCTCCAGGATGCTCGCAGCGTTTGCTGTTTTGCCCGCTGCGGTGGTGACCGTGATGGTCAGGCCACTGTCAGCTGCGGCGCGTGCGAACAGCGATGCGGGCCGGGCGTGCAGGCCGACGTTGGAAGCTATGGCCACGCGCCGTTCGATTACCATATATTCCAATTCTGGCATGACAGCTTCGGTGTGTTTGAAAGTCAGTGCGCCGCCGCGTCCCAATTCTTCCCCGTGCCCAACTGCACGTCCAGCGGCACCTGCAACTCCGCCGCGGTGATCATCCGGTTCCGCACCAGGGTACTGAGGGCATCCAGCTCCCCTTTCGCGACCTCAAAGATGAGCTCGTCGTGCACCTGCAACAGCATCCGGGATGCCAGCTTCTGCTCCTTCATGTCGCGCGCGACTCCGAGCATGGCGATCTTCATGATGTCGGCGGCGGATCCCTGAATAGGCGCGTTGAGTGCCGCGCGTTCGGCATTCTCGCGCAACACCCGGTTCGACGATGTCAAATCGGTGAACGGGCGCCGGCGTCCGAAAATCGTCTCGGTATAGCCGTCTTCGCGGGCCTGCTCCACTACACCGCGCAGGTAGTCGCGCACCGCACCGAAACGCAGGAAGTAGTCGGCCATCAGCTGCTTCGCCTCGGCCGTGTCGATGCGCAACTGCTTGGACAGGCCGAACGCGCTGAGTCCGTAGGCCAGCCCGTAGGACATCGCCTTGACCTTGCCGCGCATCGCCGGGGTTACCTGGGCCGGCGTGACGCCGAAGATCCTGGCGCCGACGAACCGGTGGAGGTCCTCGCCGGAGCGGAACGCCTCGATCAGCCCCTCGTCCCCGGACAGGTGAGCCATAATCCGCATCTCGATCTGGGAATAGTCGACCGTGAGCAGTGTCTCGAATTCGGTTCCCGACTCGAACGCCGAACGGATGCGCCTGCCCTCCTGGGCCCGCACCGGGATGTTCTGCAGGTTCGGGTCGATCGAGGAGATCCGCCCCGTGCTCGTGCCGGTCTGGTCGTACCGGGTGTGCACCCGCTCGTCGGCGTCGATCGACTTTTCGAGTGTTTCGATGATCTGCCGCAGCTTGGTCGCGTCCCGGTGCTGCAGCAGCAGGTCGAGGAAGGGGTGCGGATGCTGCTCCTGCAGATCCGCCAGGGACGCGGCATCCGTGGAATGTCCGGTCTTGTTCGCGCGGGTCTTCGGCATGCCGAGTTCCTCGAAGAGCACGTGCTGCAGCTGCTTCGGGGAGCCTAGATTCACTTCGTGACCGATCTCGGAATACGCGCACTCAGCCAACTCGTGGATGCGACGCCCGAGTTCCTCGGACAAGTCGCCGAGGATCTCCCGATTCACGGTGACGCCGGTGAGTTCCATGTCCGCGAGCACCGACACGAGCGGCAGCTCGATCTCGTCGAGCACTCGGCGGGAGCCCGCGTCGAGCTGGCCCGCCAGATAGTCGGCGACCTGCAGAATATACCAGGCCTCGGTCGCGACGCTGACGGCTTCGGTCTCCGGCACCAACTGATTGGGGTCGGACTGCGGAAGCGTCGCGCCCAGGTAGCTGTACACCTGGGCGGCCAGGTTCTGCGGATGTGCGCCGGGTTTGAGCAGCCACGCCGCGAGCGATGTGTCGAACGCGAGCCCGGAGAAGTCCAACCCGGCACGGCGCAGTGCCTTGAGCTGCCGTTTTGCGTCGATCAGGTACTTCGGCGCATTCCCGGCCAGCCACGCTTCTAGCGCCGTGTAATCCGGGCGGCCCGGCGCCCACGGGACGTACGCGGTGTCATCAGCGCCGGCCAGGCCGAACCCGGAAAGCCCGTCCGGACCGAACTCCAGCTGCAGGGCCAGTGGGTTCGTGCCCTCTGCGCTGGCCTGGTCGATCCACTGATCGAGTTCGTCAGTCGTCAGCGAGCGCACTGGCGGCACGACGGCAGCCACGGATGCATCATCCGTCGTCGTCAGGGATTCGACCGCGAGTCCGGTGACGGCGTCGCCTGCGGCGGCCGCCACCTTGAGCACCCGCTCCAACAGCGTGCGGAACTGCAGTTTGTCGAACACCGAACGCACCGCGGCTTCGTCGATCGGCCGGCGCTGCAGATCGCCCGGCGCGACAGGGAGTTCCACGTCGCTCAGCAGCTTGTTCAGTTTGCGGTTGCGGATGGCGTTGTCCTTCTGCTCCCTCAGCTTCTCGCCGACAACGCCCTTGATCTCGTCTGCGTGCTCCAGAATGCCGTCCAGCCCGCCGTAGAGTTTGATCCACTTGACAGCGGTCTTTTCCCCCACCTTGTCGATGCCGATCAGGTTGTCGCTGGTCTCGCCCACCAGCGCCGCGACGTCCGGATACTGATGGGGTTCAATCCCGTACCGCTCGAACACCTTGTCCCGGTCGTAGCGGGTCAGGTCGGTGACGCCCTGCCGCGACGGATACAACAGTGTGACGTTGTCGTCGATCAGTTGGATGGCGTCCCGGTCACCGGAGACGACCAGCACGCGGTAGCCCTGAGCGGCGCCCTGTTTGGCCAGGGTGGCCAGGATGTCGTCGGCTTCGAAGTCCTCCTTGGTCACCGTGGGGATGCTCATTGCGTTCAGCGCTTCGGTGAGCAGTGGGATCTGGCCTGCGAACTCGGGCGGGGTAGCATTCCGGGTGCCCTTGTATTCTGGGTACTCCCTGGTGCGGAACGAGTACCGGGAGATGTCGAACGCCACTGCGAGGTGGGTCGGCTTCTCCTTGGTGAGCAGGTTGATGAGCATCGCGATGAAACCGTGGATCGCATTGGTGTGCTGTCCGTCCCGGTTCTGGAAACTATCCAGCGGAAGCGCGTAAAACGCCCTGAACGCGAGCGAGTGTCCATCGATGACCATCAGGGTAGGCTTTTCGGAGTCCGGCACCCCTCCAGCCTATCGACGCCGCTGGGTGCCTTCCCGCGAGCATCCGGAGTATCAATGCAGACCTTCACGACCAATCTCACCCCGGACGCGCAGCGGATGATTCGCAGCCGTGGGTTAGGTTCCTTGGCCGAGCGAATGGGGATCGAATTCCTTCAGCTGAGCGCCGAGCACTCGGTCGCGACGATGCCGGCTGAGGGGAATTTGCAGCCGTTCGGGTTGATCCACGGCGGTGCCTACGTGGTGCTCGCGGAGACGTTGGGGTCGTTCGCGGCGAATTTCTACGCCATCCCGCTCGGCAAGATGGGAGTCGGTATCGAGATCAACGCGTCGCACAGCCGCTCGGTGACGTCCGGGACGGTAACGGGAGTGTGTGACGCGATCCACCTGGGTGGCAGCTTGGTGACGCATGAAATCGTCATCACCGACGACGACGGCCGTCGCGTCTCCACGGTGCGCATCACCAACTTCCTGAAGAAGTTGCCTGTCGCACCGGTTGCCGGTTAGCGGCTACTTCTTCGCGCTCAATTGCTCGATGATCGCCTGGGCGACGTCGTGCATGGTGAGACGCCGGTCCATGGAAGCCTTCTGAATCCAGCGGAACGCCTCAGGCTCAGTGAGTCCCATCTTGTCGTTGAGCAGGCCCTTTGCCCGGTCGACGAGCTTGCGGGTTGCGAAGCGCTCCACCAGGTCGGTCACTTCGGCCTCGAGGGCGATGATTTGGGCGTACCTGGCGAGGGCGATTTCGATGGCGGGCAGCAGGTCGTTCGGAGTGAACGGCTTGACCACGTAGGCGAGTGCTCCGGCCTCGGTGGCGCGGTCGACCAGTTCCTTCTGGCTGAACGCGGTGAGCAGCACCACCGGCGCGATGTGGTTCTTCGTGAGCCGCTCCGCCGCGGAGATGCCGTCGAGCAGTGGCATCTTGACATCCATGATGACGAGATCTGGGCGCAATTCCGTGGCCAGAGCAACAGCGGTTTCACCGTCGCCGGCTTCACCCACCACCTCGAAGCCGTTGTCACGCAGAGTCTCCACAATGTCCAGCCGGATCAGGGACTCGTCTTCTGCGACGACGACACGGCGGGGGGTTTGCTGAGGGGTTTCTTGGTCTGACACGACCTCAAGCCTACGGTATTCTTGCATTCGTCACTGTGCGCCGGTGTGGCGGAATGGCAGACGCGGAGCACTCAAAATGCTTTGCTCGAAAGGGCGTGGGGGTTCAAGTCCCCCCACCGGCACAGTGAAGGGCGACGTGAACTACTGCGCGCCGATGTCGACTCAGAGATCGTCGAGGTCGGCGAGATCGTCGTCCAGATCGTCGTCGTCGTCGTCAAGGTCGAGATCGTCGTCGTTGTCGAGATCGTCGTCGTTGTCCAGATCGCCGTCGTCGTCAAGGTTGTCCTCGTCGTCCATCATGTCGGCCATGGTTCAGTCCTCCCATATGTCGATGGTTACCCGTGCGCGCGTTCTTTGCAATGGATCGCGTGAAGATTGCAGTCAGTATCGCTCAGGCAGCGTTTAGCGCACCTCGTCCCGGTACGCCGGGGCGATGCCGTTGTGCGCGTCACCGACGTGATACACGCGCAAGTCGTTGGTGGAGCCCGAGGTTCCCGGCGGGAACCCGGCGACGACCATGACCTTCTCCCCCATCTCGACGAGGTGCTGGCCGAGGAACACGTCGTCAACGAGTTTGAAGATCTTGTCGGTATTGGTGACGCGTTCGACCAGATAGGTCTGCACGCCCCAGACCAGCGCCATTCTGCGGCGCACGGCGTCCTCGGGGGTAAGCGCGACGAGCGGGATGCTGGAGCGCAGCCGCGACATCCGGCGCACCGAGTCACCGGACTCGGTGAACACGACCAGATACTTGGCGTCGACGAACACCGCGACCTCAGCGGCGGCCAGGGTGACGGCGCCGCCCTGGGTGCGCGGCTTCGTGCCGAGTGCCGGGATGCGCTCGAGGCCGTGGTTCTCGGTGGATTCGATGATGCGGGCCATCGTCTGCACCGTCACCACCGGGAACTCTCCGACGCTGGTCTCGCCGCTGAGCATCACGGCGTCTGCGCCGTCGAGCACTGCGTTGGCGACGTCCGAGGTCTCGGCGCGGGTGGGCCGCGGGCTGGAGATCATCGACTCGAGCATCTGCGTGGCCACGATCACCGGCTTGGCCATTCGGCGCGCCATTTCAATCGCGTGCTTCTGCACGATCGGCACGGCCTCCAGCGGCAACTCGACGCCGAGGTCGCCGCGGGCGACCATGATCGAGTCGAACGCGTCGATGATCGCCTCAAGATTATCGACGGCCTGCGGCTTCTCGATCTTCGCAATCACCGGAACCCGCCGGCCTTCTTCCTTCATGATCTCGTGCACGCGCACGATGTCGTCGGCGCTGCGCACGAACGACAGCGCGATAAGGTCGGCTCCAAGCTTCAGTCCCCAGCGCAGATCGGCCTCGTCCTTTTCCGACAGCGCCGGGACGTTGACGGCGACCCCGGGCAGGTTGATGCCCTTGTTGTTGGAGACGGCTCCTGGCACTTCCACCACCGTCGTCACGACGGTGCCGTCGGTGGCGGTGACGCGCAACGTCACCTTGCCGTCATCGATCAGCAGCGGGTCGCCCGGCTTCACATCGTCGGGCAGGCCCTTGTACGTGGTTGAGGAAATTTGCTTGTTCCCGAGGATGTCCTCTGTCGTGATCTTGAACACGTCGCCGACCGCCAGGTCGTATGGTCCGTTTTTGAACTTGCCGAGCCGGATCTTCGGCCCTTGCAGGTCGACCAGCACCGCCACCGCGCGCCCGGACTCCGTGGCGGCGCGTCGCACGTTCGCGTACACCTCCTCGTGCACGGCGTAGGTGCCGTGACTGAGGTTCATCCGGGCGACGTCGACGCCCCCGTCGATGATCGCTCGGATGTTTTCGTAGCTCGAGGTTGCCGGGCCGAGGGTGGCGACGATTTTGGCGCGTCTCATGTGTTCCTTCAGATAGTTCGGTGGTGCGCTGTGCTGTCAGTACGCGATAGGGCGATCCTTGGGCCGCACTGGCGCTGGCAACAGCGTCTCCCCTTCAAGGTACCGGTCAACCGCAGCAGCCGTGGACCGGCCCTCCGCGATCGCCCACACGATAAGCGACTGGCCGCGTCCGGCGTCGCCGGTGACGAAGACGCCGGGGACTTCAGTCTGGTAATCGTCGTCACGCGCGACGACCCCGTTCTCGAACGGGATGCCGAGCTGGTCCTGGATGCCGGCGCTGTCGGTTCCGGTGAACCCCAGCGCGAGAAGAACCAGATCCGCTGGGATCTCGCGTTCGGTGCCGGGCTTGGGGATCCGCGCGCCATCCACATATTCAGTCTCCGCCACTTTCAGCGCCCGCACCTCGCCGTCCTCGCCCGGCACGAACTCGATGGTCGACGCCAGATAAGTGCGTTCGCCACCCTCTTCGTGAGAGCTCGAAACCTCAAACAGCGTCGGATGCATCGGCCAGGGTTGATGTGACGGGCGCTCGCCGGGCGGGCGGCGCCCGATCGCCAGGGAAGTCACTTTCCTGGCCCGCTGCCGCAGCGCGGTGCCGACGCAGTCCGACCCGGTGTCACCGCCGCCCAGCACGATGACGTTCTTATGCCGTGCGGTGATCTGCTCTTCGACGGTGTCGCCTGCCCCGACCCTGTTCTGCTGCACCAGGTAGTCCATCGCGAAGTGCACCCCAGGCAGGTTCCGACCTGGAATGGCCAGATCGCGCGGAGCGAGAGCCCCTGTCGCGATGACGACCGCGTCATACCTGGCACGCAGGTCGCTCCAGCTGATGTCCACGCCGACGTTCACGCCGGTGCGGAACCGGGTGCCCTCGCCGCGCATCTGATCGAGTCTCGGGTCGATCACCTTCTTCTCGAGTTTGAAGTCCGGAATGCCGTACCTGACCAGCCCGCCGATGCGGTCATCACGCTCGAACACGACCACTGTATGACCGGCCCTGGTCAGTTGCTGTGCCGTGGCGAGTCCGCCGGGGCCGGAGCCGACGACAGCGACCGTCTTGCCGGTGAGCCGTTCTGGTGGCCTGGGCGGCAGCCATCCGTTCGCCCACGCCGTGTTCACGATCGATTCCTCGACCAGTTTTATCGTCACGGCGGGTTGGTTGATGCCGAGCACGCACGCCGTCTCGCACGGCGCCGGGCA
>JBDSDO010000060.1:0-3824 GCA_039920505.1 Terrimesophilobacter sp. | reverse complement strand
GGGAAGCGGCGGCGGCAGCGCTTCGGAAGAAGCAAGCTGAAGAGGCGGCTGCTGCGGCCGCTGCGGCCGCTGCGGCTGCCGCCGCCGGTGGTGGTGGTGGCAGTGTTGGTGGCCAAGTCTCGGGCGGCTGGGCGCGACCGTCGGGCGGGTATATCAGCAGCAACTACGGTTCGCGCGTGGCGCCGTGCGCAGGGTGCTCGTCGTTCCACGAGGGAGTCGATCTGGCTCCCGGTTGCGGAGCACCGATCTACGCCGCTCACTCCGGCACCATCGTTTACGCTGGCAGCTATGGCGGCTACGGCAATTACATCCGGATCAACCACGGCGGCGATGTCAGCACCGCGTACGGGCACATTGTCAACGGCGGCATCCTGGTGAGTTCCGGCCAACAGGTTGGAGCAGGTCAGGTGATCGCACGGGTCGGCAGCACCGGCAACTCCACCGGCTGCCACCTGCACTTCGAGGTGCGGCTCAACGGCACCCCGACCAACCCGGTCAGCTACATGAGCGCGCGCGGTATCTCACTCGGTTAGCGAGGCGTGACTGAGGGTTAGTGGCCCTCGGCGGTCAGCTTGTCGAAGCCGGCCTGCACGATCGTCTCCGCCTCCGAGGCGGATCCCCAACCCTCGGTCTTGACCCATTTGCCCGGCTCGAGGTCTTTGTAGTGCTAGAAGAAATGCTCGATCTCTTTGCGTGTCTGCTCCGGCACATCCTCGATCTGCTGGATGTGAGCCCATCGCGGGTCTTTGGCCGGTACTGCGATGATCTTTGAATCGATGCCGGCCTCGTCACGCATGTTGAACACGCCGACCGGGCGCACCGAGACGCCAACGCCGGGGAACAGCGGGAACTCGAGCAGTACCAGCACATCCACAGGGTCGCCGTCCAGACCCAGGGTGTGCTCGATGTAGCCATAGTCGGCCGGGTAGACGAAGCTCGTGAACAACACCCGGTCGAGGTAGACGCGGCCGGTTTCGTGGTCGACCTCGTACTTGTTGCGGCTGCCCCGGGGGATCTCGATGACGACGTCATAGCTGGCCATGGACAGTTGCTCCTTAGACTTTCGTGTGTGCAGGAATAACGTTACTGGATGAGCACACGCCCCCGATTGACGCCCGCGATCGCCGACGTGCGCCGCGCGGTGCGCACGTGCCTGATGGATGGACTGACCCGGCACCCCTCCGCCGACGCTCCACTCGTGCTGGTCGCGCTCAGCGGCGGGCCGGATTCGCTGGCGCTTGCGGCGGCGACGGCGTTCGAGGCGCCGCGGGCAGGAGTGCGGGCGGGTGCGGTGATTGTCGACCACTCCTTGCAGCCCGGCTCCGCCGACATCGCGGCCACCGTCGCCGCTCGGGCGAGGGAGCTGGGTCTCTACCCGGTGCTGGTGCGGCGGGTCGCCGTCGGACTCGACGGTGGGCCGGAAGCGGCGGCACGGACGGCCCGCTATGCGGCGCTCGCCGAGGCGGCGCAGCACTCCGGAGCGATCAGCGTGCTGCTCGGACACACCCTCGACGACCAGGCCGAGACGGTACTGCTAGGGCTCGCCAGAGGCAGTGGGGGGACCAGCCTGCACGGCATGAGCGAGGTGTCGCCGATGTTCGAGGGGACCGGTGCGCCCGCGCCGGAGTACCGTCGGCCGCTCCTGGGCATCCGCAGGGCCGCCACGGTGCAGTTTTGCGCCGATTCGGGCCTCGAGCAATGGAACGACCCACAAAACGACGATGCGGCGTTCGCCAGAGTGAGAGTGCGGCGGCAGCTGCTGCCAACGCTGGAACGCGACATCGGACCCGGCATTGCCGAGGCGCTCGCACGCACCGCGGAACAGTTGCGCGAAGACTCGAGCGCGCTGGACGCTCTGGCAGCGGAACTGATCGACGACCTCGTGGAGCACGCGGAGGCGGGCCTCTCGCTCAACGTGCGCGGGCTCGCCGTGAACCCGGCAGCGTTGCGACAGCGGGTCATCCGTCTGGCCGCGTTGGGAGAGTTCGGTGTGTCACTGAGTCGAGCCCAGACCCTTCAGGTTGCCCGGCTGGTCACGCACTGGCACGGGCAGGGACCGGTGCATCTGCCGGGCATTAGAGTAGGACGGCGGGGCGGCCTGCTGATTTTCACTTCCGCGCCGGCCGACCCTACGAGAAAGAACTCCCCGCGGACATGAAACTCAGCGAAATCGCCGAAGATCTGACTGAAGTACTGATCACCGAGGACGAGATCGTGGCGAAGATCGCCGAGCTCGCCCGCAGGGTCGAGGCTGACTACGAGGGGGAGCCGCTACTGCTCGTGGGCGTGCTCAAGGGCGCCGTCATGGTGATGGCCGACCTCGCCCGCGAGCTCACGCTTCCGATTACGATGGACTGGATGGCAGTGTCGTCCTACGGGTCCGGCACCCAATCCTCCGGCGTCGTGCGCATCCTCAAGGACCTGGATGCCGACATCACCGGCCGCCGCGTGCTCATCGTCGAGGACATCATCGACTCCGGCCTGACGCTGTCGTGGCTGCTCGCGAACCTGCAGAGTCGCGGAGCGAAGTCGGTGGACATTCTCGCCCTGCTACGCAAGCCGAACGCTGCCAAGGTGGACGTTGCGGTCAAGTACGTGGGATTCGAGATCCCGAACAAATTCGTGGTCGGCTACGGGTTGGACTATGCGGAGCACTACCGCAACCTGCGCGGCATCGGAGTGCTCGCGCCGCACGTTTACGAGAATCACTGACGCGTCTGCCGTCGACAGACTCTAGTTAAGCCCTCGGCAAACATACAGAAGCCGCTCGGCGCGGCTCAGGTAGCCTTACACCAAAGTTTTTCACCAGAAAGGTGTCGGGTCAGGCCCCCACTATGGACTTCAAGCGTTTTCTTCGCGGCCCGCTGATTTACATCGCGCTCGCCGTCATCGTCGTGTCCGTGGGCTTCAGCCTGCTCAGCACCTCGGGATTCAAGCAGATCACCACGCAAGAGGGATTCCAGGCGCTGTCCAGCGGCGAAGTCGCGTCGGCCAAGATCGTCGACGGCGAAAAGCGCGTCGACCTCACCCTGAGATCGGCTGGCAAAGACGGCAAGCAAGTGCAGTTCTATTACGCCACTCCGCGTGGCGCGGATGTTGTCGCGGCGATCGACAAGTCCGACGCGAAGTACAACGACGAGGTCGACAACGGCAACTGGCTGACCTCCATGCTCGGGCTGATCATCCCGTTCATCTTCATCGGCCTGATCTTCTGGTTCCTGCTCTCCAGCATGCAGGGCGGCGGCAACAAGGTCATGCAGTTCGGCAAGTCCAAGGCCAAACTGGTCTCCAAAGAAAGCCCGAAAGTCACCTTCGCGGATGTCGCCGGCGCGGACGAGGCGATCGAAGAGCTCGAAGAGATCAAGGACTTCCTCAAGGAGCCGGCCAAGTTCCAGGCTGTCGGCGCGCGCATCCCCAAGGGGGTGCTGCTGTACGGCCCCCCAGGAACCGGTAAGACGCTACTGGCGCGTGCAGTGGCCGGCGAGGCGAATGTTCCGTTCTACTCGATCTCCGGGTCCGACTTCGTGGAGATGTTCGTCGGCGTCGGCGCGAGCCGTGTGCGTGACCTGTTCCAGCAGGCCAAGGAGAACTCCCCGGCGATCATCTTCGTCGACGAGATCGACGCCGTCGGCCGGCACCGCGGATCCGGCATGGGTGGCGGGCACGATGAGCGCGAGCAGACCCTCAACCAGCTGCGGGTGGAAATGGACGGCTTCGACGTCAAGACCAATGTCATCCTGATCGCCGCGACGAACCGTCCGGACATCCTCGACCCTGCGCTGCTGCGCCCCGGTCGCTTCGACCGGCAGATCGGCGTGGACGCC
>JBDSDO010000059.1:0-10445 GCA_039920505.1 Terrimesophilobacter sp. | reverse complement strand
CTCCTCGTCACCACTCTCGGCGCGCCGCAGGACCTCGTCGACGCGCTCGAGCAGAACGCCGCGGATACCTCGAAGAAGATGCACGACTGGCTCAACGATCCGGCGCTCACGACGAACGCGCAGCGCCAAAAGGCCATGCAGGCACCGCCCGATTCGATGATCCCGACGACGATCCGCGGGAAGACGAACTACGCGATCGGCGACATGTACCGCACTAAGAACCCGTGAACCGGTCGACTGAGAAGCGCAAGCCCTACTTTTTCGCCAACGATATTCTGACCTCATGAAGACCTTCGACACTGTTGTCATTGGTGCCGGCGTATCGGGGCTGACCGTGGCGCGCTTGCTCGCCCAGGCTGGTCAGAGCGTGGTGGTGCTGGAGGCGCGCGATCGCGTCGGCGGCCGCACCCGCACCCTTCGCGCAGACGGTCTCACCACCGATGTCGGTGCATCCTGGATCCACGGCATCGACGACAACCCGTTGACCGAGTTGGTGAGTGCTTTCGGCATGCGCATGATTGAGTTCACTGTCGGTAGCTACCAGCCAGACGGGCGTCCCATCGCGTATTACGGCCCGACCGGGGAGCGTCTTAGCGACGAGGCGGTCCAGAAGTTTGCCGATGACATCCGCGATTTCGACGGCCACCTCGCAGTTGCCATCGACGCATCCGGCCCAAACACTACTTACCTGGATACCGTGGAGGCTGCGCTGGCCGGGCTGCACTGGGAATCGGACCGCGCCGAGCGCGTGCGCGAGTTTCTACTGCACCGTTCCGAAGAGCAGTACGGGGTGTGGGCCGGCGCCCTGGCCGCCCATGGGCTGGATGACGACAGCATCGAGGGGGACGAGGTCGTCTTTCCCGACGGATTCGACTCGCTTGCGAAGCATCTGGCCGAGGGGCTCGATATCAGGCTTGAGCACGTAGTCACGCGTATCAAGTGGACGCGCGATGGCGTTGCCGTCAGCACTGCCCAGGGCGAGTTCACCGCAGCCCGGGCCGTAGTCACGGTGCCGATCGGCGTGTTGAAATCCCCTGATTTCGTCTTCGAGCCTGCGCTGCCCGAGCTGCACGCCAGGGCACTCGCCGGCTTCCAGATGAACAACTTCGAGAAGATTTTCCTGCGTTTCCCCACAAAGTTCTGGGATGACGGCGTCTACGTGATCCGCCAGCAGGGGGAGGCCGGCACCTGGTGGCATTCCTGGTACGACCTCACGCCGCTGCAGGGGGTGCCCACCCTGCTCACCTTTGCAGCCGGGCCGAGCGCAATTGAAACGCGAAGGTGGCGCGACGACCGGATCGTCGAGTCGGTGCTCGAAGCCCTGCGCGGCCTCTACGGGCAACGGGTCGAAACCCCCGACCACGTTCTGATTACCAATTGGCGGGATGACCCCTACTCGCGCGGTTCGTACGCCTACCTCAGGCCGGGGTGGCACACCGAAGACCACGACCTGCTGGCCACTCCGATCGGGGGCGTGCTACATCTCGCGGGCGAGGCCACCTGGACCGAAGACCCGGCCACGGTCACGGCGGCACTACGGTCGGGCCATCGTGCAGCCGAGAGCATCCTCGGTGGCGCGCTGCCGTTCAGCGGGCTACCCAGGGCGCTCGCCGCCGATGCCTGAGTTAACGCCGCCCGCGCGGGGCATCCGGATCGGCCGGAGCCTGCCGGCGCCGCTCTTTTACTAGCTCCTTCGTGCGAACCAGGCGCAGCACGGTCACGAGAAACACGCCGCCGATGATGTTGAACAGCAGCGTGTATCCGAACCAGCCCAACCACTGCAGGTATGTGATGTTGGCGCCGGCCAGAATTGCACCGAAGATCAGGAGCGAGTCGAGGATCGAATGAAAAAGCTGCAGGCCGGCGAGGAGGAAGCCGCCGACGACTGCTGCGACGATCTTCGCAGGATCAGAATCCGTTCCATTCTGCATCCGGGTCATGAGCGTGATAGTGCTGCCGCCGAGGATGCCGAGGACGGCAGTTTGGAGCGAGAGCGGCGAGCCCGCGAAGTGTTCACCGGCGCTTATCACTGTCGCGTGCCACTGCGGGAACGCCTGCACGACGAGCCACATGAAGATCCAGCCGCCAACGAGGTTGGCAACGAGTGTCCCGGCCCAGAGCTTGCCGAGCTTCCTCACGCTGGCTTCCCGCGCCACCACGGCGGCAATCGGCAACAGAAAGTTCTCTGTGAAGAGCTCGCTGTGCGCGAGCAGGAGGGCGATGAACCCGACACCGAATGCCAGCCCGGCCACGAGATGGTTCCCCGTCTGTGCGAGTACTGCGAGGTAGGCCATCACGCCCAAACCGACTTCCAGGCCGCCGAACAGCCCGGTGATAAGGATGGTGGGAAGCGTTCGGTGCAGGCGATCCGCGCCCTTTTCTACGATGCTGTCGAACGCCGAGTGCAGCTCATCTTCGACCGGAGAGTCGCTGTCGCCCAGTTCCCGGCGCCGCTCCTCACTCATCGCCGCTCCGCCTCATCCGTTGGGAAAGACAATAGTGCCCGGATTCATCTCGCCATCCTACGCAGCGCGGCAGTGGTCTACCGTTTCGTTGGTCGGAATAACCCCACCAGGGAGGGCGTGCTCCGATGAGACGGCAATAGTACAGCGCACGCTGTACTATATTCCTGTGTTGGTTTCTGCTTCTCGACTGGATGTGATGCATCGGCTTGGCCGGGCGATGGCCGATTCCACCCGCTCGCGGATCCTCATGGCTCTGCTCGACGGTCCGTCGTATCCGGCAGTGCTTGCCGAGAGCCTGGGGTTGACCAGACAGAACGTGTCAAACCACCTGGCGTGTTTGCGTGATTGCGGCATCGTCGTGGCTGAGCCCGAGGGGCGACAAGCACGCTACGAGATTTCGGATCCACACCTCACGCGAGCGTTGACCGATCTTGTCGGGGTTGTCCTGGCCGTCGAGGAGTCGGCGCAGTGCAGGGACCCGGAGTGCTCCGTTCCCGGCTGCTGCGAGGTAGCCGGGTGAGCACGGCACCCGTCCCAGTCGCGATCACCGGCGAGCGCAAGGCGACCCTGCGCGGTCGCATCCGGTGGATCGTCGGCGTCACTATTGGTTACAACCTCATCGAGGCTGTCGTCTCGGTCGCGGCCGGGACCACCGCATCGTCGGCGGCGCTGATCGGCTTCGGTTTGGACTCGATGGTCGAGGTGTTTTCCGCGGCTGCGGTCGCGTGGCAGTTCTCCCGGAAGGATCCGGAGCACTACGAGAAGGCCACGTTGAGAGTCATCGCGGCCTCGTTCTTTGCCTTGGCTGCCTACGTCGCCGGCAACGCGATCCTGTCCCTCACCGGTATATTCCGTCCTGAGCACAGCACGCTCGGAATCGTGATCACCTCGCTCAGCGTCATCGTGATGCCGTTCCTCTCGTGGTTCGAACGACGAACCGGTCGCGAACTGGGTTCCGCTTCCGCTGTCGCTGATTCCAAGCAGACGCTGATGTGCACCTATCTTTCCGCGGCGGTGCTAATCGGGCTCGTGCTCAATGGCTTGTTCGGGTGGGCCTGGGCCGACTCGGTTGCTGCGCTCGTGATCGGGGTCTTTGCAATTCGAGAGGGTATCGAAGCGTGGAGCGGGGACACGTGCGCCACCCCGGTAGGCGTGCTCACCGGTGACACCGAGGCGCACACCAATGAACAGTGAGGTGGTCCGTTGAATATCGCACAGGCCGTCGGCCAGGCGTTGGCGATGGCGGGGCTGATGGGGTGGGAGATTCTGTGGCCGCTGATTCTGGGGTTCGCCTTATCCGGAGCCATTCAGGCGGTGGTGCGCAAAGAGCAGATAACACGGTTGATGTCCAATGATTCGCCTCGAGCTTTGGCGGCAGCAACCGGCCTGGGCGCCGCATCGTCGTCGTGTTCCTACGCCGCGGTCGCGCTGGCCCGGGCACTTTTCCGCAAAGGCGCCAACTTCACCGCGGCAATGGCATTTGAGATCGCATCAACGAACCTCGTCATCGAGCTCGGGTTGATTCTCGCGTTCGTGATGGGGTGGCAATTCACTCTCGCAGAGTTCGTCGGCGGCCCCATCATGATCCTCATCGTCGCACTAGGGTTCCGGCTGTGGATGCGCGGAAAGATTGTCGACGCCGCGCGTATGCAGGCTGACAAAGGCCTCACCGGTTCTATGGAAGGCCACGCGGCGATGGACATGTCGGTGCACGGTGACGGGACGTTTTGGCGGCGGCTGTCCTCGCGTGCCGGAATCACGGCGGTGGCCCAGTATTTCATCATGGATTGGGCTGCAGTCTGGAAAGACATCGCCGGAGGCCTCCTGATCGCGGGCGCGTTCGCGGCCTGGGTGCCCGCTTCCTGGCTGCATCTCGTTTTCTTCACCGGCAATCCGATTGCCGCAACCATCTGGGGGCCGATAATTGGCCCGATTCTTGCCATGGTCAGCTTCGTCTGCTCGGTCGGAAACGTGCCATTGGCAGCAGTCCTGTGGAACGGCGGTATCAGTTTCGGCGGCGTGGTGAGCTTCATCTTCGCGGACCTGATCATCATCCCGATCATCCTGATTTACCGGAAGTATTACGGATGGAAAGCCGCTATTCGAATCACAGCGATCTTCTATGGCGCCATGGTGATCGCCGGATATGTTGTCGAGCTCGTTTTCACCCCGCTCGGGCTGGTCCCCACCGGCCGGAACTTGGCCGTGTTGGAATCCGGGATCACCTGGAACTACACCACCTGGCTGAACATCGCCTTCCTGCTGATCGCCGTCGTTCTCGTGACCAGGTTCGTTCGCAGTGGTGGTCTCGGCATGCTGCGGATGATGGGTGGAACCCCAGCCGCCGTCGACCACGACGGCACCGCGCCTGACCGCTGACTTTCGCTTCAGTGCAGCGGGCGGGTGCACAATGAATCTAGGAAGGTTGGTGCACGGTGACGGAATCGATGGGGCTCGGCGCACCTACACTGCGGATGCAGGCGGCGTTATCTCCGGTACTCACGATCGGCCCGGACTTTCTTGCAGGTCGACGTGGCGTCGACGAAATGACGCACACCATGGTGCGGGCGGTGCAGGAGTACGCCCAGGGCGAGCAGGCGCGCCAAGATGCTGGCGAACCGCACGGCGAGGATGCTGCTCCCGCTTCAGCGGGACGGACGGCCCAAGAACTTCAGGCTGCGCTGGCCGAGATCTACACGTGCGGAACAGGATATCTTGCCGATCGCTGCGACTCGGACTGTGTGGCCCGCACGATGGTGCAGATTATGGACGAATTCGGCGATTTGGCTCCGGCGCACTAATTCCTGCGTATCAACTGGACCCGTCTGCGTAAGTTCATCGGATAAATGTCGAGTACGCCGCCCGCACTCGTCGCGATTCGCCCCAGTGTCTGGGTACCTAACAGCTTCCAGCATTCTTCCTCGGTGAGTCGTTCGACCGGGCCTTCTCCGTGACGCATTCTGGGCCTCCGTTCATCAATCATCTCGACGCGATGCTACGACAGGACCGAAGCTGGGCATAGGGGGCGAAGTTCCCAAGCTGGCGCGATCCACCCGCGCCCCGCCCACCTTCCAGGCGTTCACGATGACTCCGATGATGGGATACCTCCGCCTGCAACGAACGACTACCATCTGGTTATGTTCGACGATGAGCTTGTCAGACAGGCCCGTGCCGCTGGCATTCTTCTTATTCTCGCGGCAGCCGCGTTGGTCCTCGCAGTTGTCTTTGAGTTCGCTCCAGGCGAGATCCGTGGTGATGGCGACAACCCTGCCGACAGCCTCGAATACCTCCGCGTCGCGTCACAGTTTTACGGGTATTCCGGTGCAGCTTTCGTTGTCGGAGGTGCCGCTCTCGCGACCGGTGTCATCGGGACCGTGCTGGTAGTGCGACGCGGGAAGCTGTCTCTGCCCTACGCGTCGGCGTCGACTTTCGGTGTCGTTGCTGGTGCGTTCCTCGTGCTCAACGGTGTGATGCGTCTGCAGGCCACCGGGACGGTCCTGCACATCGCCGGGTATGACAAGGGTTGGGGTGAGTCGGCTTACCTGGTGGTTCAAATGGCAGGTACGCAGGGGGCACTTTCTGCCGCGATGATCGCAGTCGCATCGTGGTTGCTCGCCACCGCAATCCTCTCCTGGCGCCGCCGTGCGCGATGGCTTGCCGTGATTGGCATCCTGCCGCTCGCGTTGCTGCTGTTTTTTATCGCCGACCTCGTTGCTATCGGTCTTGAAGTGTCTGAGGCGATGTTCTTGGTCTATGTCGCCGCAGTCGCAATCGGCTTGCCCGCGGGCTGTGCTCTCACCGGCTTGGGGCTCCTTTTGCGGCGCACCCGCGAACGCCTTGGCACAGCTCCCAACTGACTGCCAGCCTCTGGCTGGGTGCAGAGTTCACCCGACGGCTGCGCCATTGTGGTGTGAAACGTGAGGCGTCGCGGTGGCATCCCGGCGAGACATGACCGGTGCCTGCACGATGATCGGTATGCCTGCCTTCTGCACCATCTCGGAGGTTACGCTGCCGAGCACTGCTGCCTTGAGAGCCGTCCGGGTGCGTGAGGCCATCACGGCCAGGACGTCTCGTCGTCCGTCGAGGTAGCGTGCGATGGACTCCACCGGGTCGCCGTAGAGCACCTCCCAGTCCGCTTCGATACCGAATCGTCGCTTCAGGTCGCCCGCGCGTGAAGACACATATGAACTGTCGAGTGTGTCGTACGCTGCCAGCAGCGGATCAATTCTCGTGGTCGCGGGAAGTACCTGCACGATGGTGAGGTCGGCCTGCACGATTTCACGAGCAACGCTGCCTAGCATGGCGGTGAACACGCCTCCGCGCCCGTGCGAGGTGGTCGCCACCAGCGTGTCGGGAATGGTGTCCGCTTCGCGCAGGATGCTCGCGGACACGTCTCCGCGGCTGGAAACCGAACGGCCCTCCACCGTGAATTTGGCAGCGAGGGCATGTACGTAGGCTTCGGCTTCCGCGTTCTTCGAATCCTTCTCCGTTATGCGTAGGACCGTAAGTTTTGCACCGGTCGCCTCGGCGATCCCGAGCGCGCTCGTGGCGCAAAGACCCGCCGTTAGGCGCCGGTCATGTCGCGGCGGCGCAGAATCGACAGCCCCACACCGCCGACGACCACCGCGAGCACGGCAATCACCACCAGCGGGAGCGCCGTGAAGTCCATGCCCAGGCGGGGGACCGCAGTGAACGGCGTGTTCTGCGAGACCCAGTCGGGCAACCCGAACAGGTCACCGAACATCGACACGATGACCGCGGTGCCGAAGAGCGCCCAGGTCACCGCTGCGGCTGCTCGCGGGATGGCTGCCGCGCAGAACACCACCACGGCGATCACCAGAAGGGCGGACGGCCAGTAGGCGAGCGAAGCCCAAGCGAAACGTCCAGCTTGGCCCGGGTCACCGACCGCGGCGCCAAAGGTGGCGCCGAGGGCGGCGCCACTGACGGCGAGCAGTCCGAGCGAGGCGACCACGGGGACGACCAGGCGTGACAGAGCCCACCGCACCCGGGAGATCGCCGATGACCACTGCAGTTCGGTGCGTCCGGACGACTCCTCGGCCCGGATGGAGTCCGCACTCTGCAGCACGAACGCGGCCACCAGCAGCGCATTGGCCATGGTGAAGTAACCGAGCAGGCCGTCCAGCGCATCCTTGGAACGGCCGGTGAAAGCCTGCGCGATCGGATTGTCCGCGGAGAGCAGATCCGCCATCGCCGTGGCGACAGTGCCGTAGAACAGCGCACCGACGATGATCCCGAGGGTCCAGCCGATGAGCGAGCCTCGTTGCAGCCGAAGGCTCAGCCCGACCTGGGTTCGGACCAGTGCGGATGCGCCCCGCGGGCCGACCCGATCGGGCAGCAGCCCGGAGCCCAGATCCCGTCGACGCTCAAGGGCGAGAGCGACGCCCCCGAGCAGGAGCGCGCCCGCCAGGCACAGCAGCAGCGGCCACCGCAAGTTTTCGCCATACGATCGGGTCTGCTGCGCCCACCCGATCGGGGAGAGCCAGGTCAGCCCATTGGCCCGATCGCCGTCGGAGTTGACGTCGGCGATCGCCCGGACGAGGTAGCTGACCGCCAGCACCGTGGAGGCGAGTGCGTTGGCCCCGCGGCTGGTCCTGGCGAGCTGTCCGGCCACCGAGGCGACCCCGAGGAATACGAGCGCGACACCCGTGAAGGATGCGCCCATCAGAAGGGCACCGTCCGTCGGCAGACCCTGGGACATCGCCCCTGCGGCACAGGCCAGTCCGACCACGGCAGTGAACCCGGCGAACACCAACCCGCTGGCCAGGGAGTAGGCGTGTCGACCAAGCACCCCAGCGCGCAGCAGCTCGGTGCGACCGTTCTCCTCCTCCGCACGCCCGTTGCGGGTGGTCAGGAAGATCACGGCGAAGGCGAGCGCGATCGCGACAGTCATCCAGAGTTTGATGTTGAGGATCCCACCGAGCGTCCCTGCGGCGTAGGGCAATCCGGTCAACGCGGCAACGGCGGGGGTGTTCGCGACCTGAGCGTAGGCGTTCCGCGCCGCCTGCGTGGGAAACAGCGATCGTTGGGAGTCGATGACCAGGACGACCATGCCTGCCAGCACGATGACCCAGATCAGCATCCTCAGCCAGTTACGGCGCAGGATGAACCTCGCCATGATGCGTGAGCCGGAGTACGCATTGCGCAACTCACGGACGGTGTCATTGCCGTTCGACCCTCGCAATCGGGTCGCGACGGTGACGCTCATCGTGTCGCCGCCGTGCTGGGTTCTGCGTTCTCGTCGGCGACGTGCACTCCGTAGTGGCGCAGGAACAACTCCTCCAGCGACGGCGGAGTGGACACCAATTCGCGAGGGCCCAGCGGAGCGAGCACTGCGAGCAGCCTCGGCAACGCCACGCTGTCCACGGTGAACGTCGCGTGCCCGCCGTCGGCCACCAGGTCGTGTACGCCCTCGAGGGCTTCGAGTTCACTCGGATCGCCGTCCAAGGTTACGGTGACGGTCGATCGTTGAAGGTGGCGGAGCTGTGACAGGGTTCCGGATTCGACGGTGCGGCCGTCCCGGATGATGGTCACGGTGTCGCACAGCTTTTCCACTTCTGCGAAGACGTGACTGGACAGCAGCACCGATCGGCCTTCCGAGCGGGCCTCGGTGACGCACTCGGTAAACACCCCCTCCATGAGCGGGTCCAGTCCGTTCGTGGGCTCATCGAGGAACAGCAACTCGGCACGGCTGGCGAACGCAGCAACGAGCGCCACTTTCTGGCGATTGCCCTTCGAGTAGCTGCGCGCTTTCTTGGTCGGGTCGAGATCGAAGCGTGCCAGGAAAGAGTCCACGCGCTTGCGGTCATGGTCTCCGCGCAGCGTCCCGAGAATGTCGATGGTCTGCCCGCCGGTGAGACCCGGCCACAGGGTCACGTCCCCGGCCACGTAGGCGATGCGCCGGTGCAGTTCGACGGCATCGCGCCAGGGGTCTCCGCCGAGCAGCGTGGCTCGGCCGCCGTCGGCCCGCAGTAGGCCGAGCAAGATACGGATGGTGGTGGACTTGCCGGAACCGTTGGGGCCCAGAAACCCGGCGACTGTTCCGGTTTCGACCGTCAGGTCCAGGCCGTCAAGGGCTCGCGTGGAGCCGAAGTTCTTTTCGAGGCCATGAACGTCGACGGCGAGCGATGTGGTCATTGGTGGGTCTCCGATTCGACAGTGGTGGGGTCGACTGGTGGCGGGGACTCTGTCGGTGGATCGGTGATGTACAGCAGGTACTCGTCGAGATAGCGACGATCGGCGAGGACACCCTCGGTATAGACCTCGAGGGTGGGCAGGGTGATGTCGCCGACCAGCCGGCGCATCGTCGGACCGATGTCGGCGAGATCCAGGTCGGCGTGCAGCGAGAGCTCAAGCAGCAGTCCGCCCAACGCGGAGGTCACCAGGAACCTGGCTCGCGCTTTCGGATTCCGGCTGGGCCGCACCACGCCGGTTGCGACACCTTCTTCGGAGAAGGCGACGGCTTCCTCGATCAAGCGCTCCAGAAACGAGATCCCCGCGGCGCCTCCCGTACGCACGCTCCGGAGTATGTAGACGAGCATCGGCGCGTAGTCATCGAGCTCCGCCAACATGGCCATCGTCTGCGTCGGCGATCGGGAGATGCCGTCACCTTTGACGGTGGCGTATTGACGCAGGACCTCGGTGTCACACTCTTCACGCAGCTTCTGCTTGGAGCCGAAGTGATGGGTGATCAGGCCGGCGCTGACTCCCGCGTGCGCGGCGATATCACGCACGGATGCGCCGAAGCCCCGAAGGGCAAACACCTCGATCGCCGAATTGCGCAGCCGCGCCCGGGCCGTTAGATCACTGGTTTGAACCGCACCTACTGCACGCATGTATAGCAGGCTATACGTGCATATAGTCCTCGTCAAGTCGGCTGTTGACTACTGCACTCTTGACATTTTGATCGAGCGTCGATACGGTTACAGCCACATGGGACAAGATAGACCCGGCTGGGACAGA
>JBDSDO010000058.1:0-40063 GCA_039920505.1 Terrimesophilobacter sp. | reverse complement strand
CAGGGCAGCTGCCGACGGCTCCAGGATGCGCCGCACCTCGAACAGTTCGAGCACTGAGCTGTCCTGGTGGATGTCGACGACGAACGCCATCGCTTCCAGCAGTAGTCCAGGCTCGAGGCTCGTCACGTAAGTGCCGTCGCCGCGCCGCACGTCGAGCACTCGGATGATTTCGAGTGCCTTGACGGCTTCCCGCAGCGAACTGCGGGACAGCCCGAGCAAATCACTCAGCTCTTTTTCGGGGGAGAGCCGATCGCCGGGCTTCAGTTCTCCGGAGAGGATCATGTCCTTGATTTTGAGGATCGCCTCGTCTGTGACGGCCATGGTCCGAGTGTATGCGGCCCGGGAACTCAACGGCGGTAGCCGCCAATTCGATCGGCTATGGTGACAGCGCGTGGACCTACAGTGGGCTGAGTGAGCGACGGGAAACGTAACGTGAATGCCTGGAGACCGAGAGTCGCCTTCGCCATGGGCTCCGACAAGCTGAGGGCCGAGTTGTTCTCCGCGGATCTTATGGTCAGGTTGAACAAGACCGCCGATGTTGTGCAGACCCGGGCGTTGACCGAGTTCTCCTCGCCGAGCGCGAAGCAGGTGTTGTCCGACATCGACGCGCTCGTCACCGGATGGGAGTGCCCGTTCGTTGATGCTTCGGTGCTCGAGTTGGCACCGAAGTTGCAATTAATCGCCCACGCCGGCGGCACGGTCAAGCCCTACGTGGATTCCGAGGTGTGGCGGCGGGGAGTCATAGTGACTTCTGCCGCCGAGGCCAACGCCCTGCCGGTTGCCGAGTTCACGCTTGGCTGCATCCTGCTGTCCGGCAAGAAGGCGTTCGACGCGGCTCGCGCACTGGCAGTTCAGCAGGGCGCTTTCGACCGAGCCGGTCTGGCTTCCGACGTCGGAAACTTTCACACCACCGTCGGCATCATTGGGGCATCACGAGTGGGGCGGCTCGTGCTCGAGCTGCTTCGTCCGTTGAATTTTACGGTTCTGCTCGCGACTCCTGAGTTGTCCGCCCGCGAGGCACAGATCCTCGGCGCCCGGCTGGTGAGTTTGGCCGAGTTGATGGCGCAGAGCCGGATCGTGTCGCTGCACGCACCGCTGCTGCCGGAGACGATGGGAATGATCGGGCGCACGCAACTGCGGTCGATGCCCGACGGTGCCGTTTTCATCAACACCGCGCGCGGCCAGCTGGTCGATCACGAGGCCCTGAGGAATGAGGTACGGCAAGGGCGGATCTCGGCGGTGCTGGACGTCACCGATCCCGAACCGCTGCCCACCGGGGACCTGCTGTACGACCTGCCGAATGTAACCCTGACCCCGCACATCGCTGGATCGATGGGGAACGAGCTGGCCGGGTTGGGTGCCTTCGCCATCGCGGAGATCGAGCGGCTCGCCGCCGGGCAGCCACAGCTGTTCCCGGTGGGTCACGGTGACCTGGGGCGTATGGCGTGACGACCCTCACCGCCTCGACGCTCGGCGCCCCCGACGACGATCTGGCCACAGTGCTTTCCTGGTTGGCGCTGGCGGGCGTGCCTGGAGTGGAATTGCGCGTCGCTCCCGGCCAGATCGCCCACCCGGGGATGGCTGCCCGCGAGTGCGTCGAGGTGCGCGCGATGCTTGCCGATGCGGGGATCGAACTGACGGGCCTCGCCAGCTACGTCAAACTCTGCAGTGACGCGAGCGATGGGCGCGTGATCGGCGAGCTCGCGGACGTTCTGATGCTCGCATCACAGCTGGGGGCGCCGGTGGTGCGGGTCTTCCCTGGCGCCCCGGTCCACTCGGCGCCCTACGACATCCGCCCGCAGCTTCGCGAACCCGAGGCCGGTGTGACGGCGCGCGCCATCAGACGACTGAACGCGGTCGCGCACCTCAGCGAGGACCTCGGCGCCCACCTGGCGCTGGAGACCCACGATTCGCATCCGCGCGCTGTCGACATCGTTCCGATCCTGGAGCAAGTCGCAGGACCCGTCGGCGCGGTCTGGGACCTCATGCATCCGTGGCGCACCGGCGAGCCGCTGAAGCAGACCGGGGAACTCCTCGCCCCCTGGCTGGCCGACGGTCGAGGATCCGTGCAGGTGAAGGATGCGAATCTGCCGACGGATGCGATGCCGCTTCCTATCGGCGACGGCACGCTCCCCGTGGACGAGTTCGCGCAGCTGCTCGTCGACCAAGGGTACGACGGCGTCGTCTGCCTGGAGTGGGAGAAGGCCTGGTACCCCACGGCACCGGATCTGCCCACCGGACTCGGTTCCGCCGTGCGCTGGTTCGACCGGCACTGGAAGTCGTAAGGCGCCTAGACGGTTGAAGCCTTCTTCGAGGTGGCTTTCCTCACGGCGACTGCCTCGGCGGCATCCGCCACCCGCGGCGCGATCGGCACCAGCCGCTCCAGTTGCGTGACGTGAGCGGGTGTGAGCTCGGCGAGCGAGTTCACACCGAGCAGCCGCATCGTGCGGATCAACTGCGAGGAGAGGATCTCGATGGCGCGGTCGACACCCTCGCGCCCGCCGGCCATCAGCCCGTACAGGTACGCCCGACCAACCAGGGTGAACTTCGCGCCAAGAGCGATGGCGGCGATGATGTCTGCGCCGTTCATGATGCCGGTGTCCAGAATGATCTCGGTGTCGTTGCCGACTTCGCGCACGACATCCGGCAGCAGGTGGAAAGGGATCGGGGCGCGGTCGAGCTGGCGGCCGCCGTGGTTCGAGAGCACAATGCCGTCGACGCCCATTGCCGCCAGCTTCTTCGCGTCGTCGAGGTTCTGCACTCCCTTGACCACCAGCTTGCCGGGCCACTGGTCCTTGATCCAGGCGAGATCCTCAAAGGTGACTGTCGCGTCGAACATGTTGTCGATCATTGCGGCGACGGTGCCCGACCAGCGGTCCAGCGAGGCGAACGCAAGCGGCTCGGTGGTCAGGAAGTCGAACCACCACTGCGGCCGGGGGATCGCGTTGAGGATCGTCTTCGGGGTCAGGGTTGGCGGGATCGTCATGCCATTGCGGACGTCCCGCAGCCGCGCCCCAGCCACCGGAACATCGACGGTGACCAGCAGTGTATCGAAGCCGGCAGCCGCCGCCCGGTTTACTAACGCCATCGACCGCTCGCGGTCCTTCCACATGTAGAGCTGGAACCAGTTGCGTCCGTTCGGGTTGGCGGCCTTGACGTCCTCGATCGAGGAGGTTCCCATGGTGGACAGCGAGAACGGGATACCTGCCGCGCCCGCCGCTGAGGCCCCTGCGACCTCACCCTCCGACTGCATCATCCGGGTGAAACCGGTCGGTGCGATGCCGAATGGCAGTGCCGAGGGGCCGCCGAGGATCTGTGTCGCGGTGTCGACGGTGGACACATCGCGCAGAATTGACGGGTGGAACTGGATGTTCTCGAAGGCCGCTCGCGCACGGGCGAGCGAGATCTCGCTTTCTGCAGCGCCGTCGGTGTAATCAAACGGTGCCTGCGGGGTCCGTCGCTTGGCGATGGCGCGCAGGTCGTAAATGGTCAGCGCGGATGCGAGCCTGCGCTTCTTCCCGTTGAACTCCGGCTTCTTGAACTTCATCAACGGGGCAAGGTCGCGCGGGTTGGGGAAACGACGCTTCATGGCGGTCCTTCGGTCTCGACGGATTCGATGTGTGGTCTGACCACAGCTTTTGGTCCTAATTCTAGGTTATCGCCGGCTGCGTTACGCTTCGGGGGTGAGAACGCACGAGCTCGTGCTGGGCTGGGTCGAGGCCGAGCTGGCGGCACACCGCCTCGTTCTCGGCGATCGACTGCCGGCCGAGAGGGCGCTCGCCACGGATCTCGGCGTCTCGCGGACCGCGGTGCGTGAGGCGGTCAAGGTACTCGAGGCGATGGGTGTCGTCCGTTCCGGTGTCGGATCCGGACCCACCGCCGGCACTGTCGTGATCGCCGAACCGGGCGTGGCGCTCGGGGCGGCGCTGCGACTGCATCTGGCGACCAACCATCTCACGGCAGCGGATGTCGTCGAGACTCGCGTGCTTCTGGAAACTTGGGCGGCCGGTCACGCCGTGCTGCACGCGGCGGAACTCGACCGGGCCGATGCGTTGATCGAACGGATGGGGGCATCCGGCGTCAGCGCCGACCACTTCCTCATCCTCGACGCCGGATTTCATGTCGCACTGACCCGGGCGGCCGGTAATCCGCTGATCAGCGCGATGATGGCGGCTCTGCGCGAATCGATCGAGGGCTACACGCTTTCGCTCACCGCAAAGCTGCCAGATTGGGCCGCAACCTCCGCACGGCTCCGCCTGGAGCATCGGGCCATTCTCACAGCGATCCGTGCCGGTGACAGCGCCCGAGCCGCCACGTTGCTCCGGGAGCACATCGAGGGCTACTTCCACGAGGCGGAGACCGGGCTGCCGCCAGGGTCATGACCGGCGGGCGGGGACCTCGCGTCGTGCGGACCACCGAGTTCAGACCGCAGCCCATCTCAAGGAAAAACTGTCGCAGGCCGGTCTTCCGATAGGGATCCGGGGCGCTTTGCGACGGTTTTCCTTGAAACGGGTTCTGCTAGCGAGCCTTGTGGCCGGTCTGCACCGCCGCCACATTGCCGGGCCGGCGCAAGATCGCCGAAGCGAGCGCCCCGGCGGGTTCGTGCGCCGCCCCCGGATTGTCCAGAAGCACAAAGTCGACGTCGCCGAGCGGCGGCAGGTCGGTGAGCGCGGCCACCTGCACCAGATCCGGCGGGATCAGTGATTGCGGAAACACTGCGACGCCGATCCCGGCCCGCACAGCCGCGAGTACTCCGTTAACCTCCTTCACGTTGCAGGTGATCCGCCAGGTGCGCTCGGCCGCTTCCAGCGCGTTGATCGCGACCGAGCTGCTGAGGCTGGGGGCCTGGTAAACGATCAACGGCACGGGCTGGCCAGTCTCCAACGACAGCTGCTTGTGCCCGAGCCAGACCATGCGGTCCCGCCGCACCAGCCGTCCGCCACCGGTCCCCGGCTCCTGCTTGATGAAGACCAGGTCTAGTTGCCCGGCGTGCAGGCGCCGCAGCAGTGCCCCGCTCTGGCTCACCGTGAGCTCGAGGTTGATCTCCGGATACAGTTGGCGGAAATCGCGCAGGATCTGCGGAAGCTGGGTCAGCGCGAGGTCGTCCGCGGTGCCGAAGCGCAGCCGCCCGCGCATGGCCGAGCCAGTGAAATAGCTCTCGGCCTGGTTCTGGGCAGCGAGGATGACGCGGGCGAACCCGAGCAGCGCGTCGCCGTTGTCAGTCAGTTGCACCGCGCGAGTGTCCCGCGTGACGAGGTGGCGCCCCGCCGCCTTCTCGAGCTTGCGGATGTGCTGGCTCACCGTGGGCTGGCTGAGCCCCAGCAATTGCGCGGAGCGGGTGAAACTCAACGTCTCCGCGACAGAGACGAACGTCTTCAGGAGCAGGGGGTCGAACATCCCAATCCTTTCATTGACGATTGTAATAGGACTTATAGGGTTGATAATAACTTCGAATGGCGCGAGGGGCTCTACCGTTAAATGCATGCCCTTCGATCGTCTGGATTCCGATGCTGCGACGGCGCCTATCCCGGTGATCCTGAAGCGGCCACGCTGGCGCGACACGTTCAGCTCGTTGCGCATCCACAACTACCGCCTCTACGTCATCGCCCAATCGATCGCCAACACGTCGTCGTGGATGCAACGCATCGCCATCGACTGGCTCGTGTTCGAGCTCACCGGCAGTGTGACCGCCGTCGGCGTCACGGCGGCGCTGCAGTTCGGGCCGATGCTGCTGTTCGGCCCGCTCGGCGGCCTCGTCACCGACCGGCATCAAAAGCGTCCGCTTCTAGTGACGACGCAGTCCATCGCGGTGGTGCTCTGCGGCGTTCTTGCCGCGCTCACCATCACTGGCGTGGTGCATGTCTGGCACGTGTATGCGGTGGCCTGTTTGCTCGGCTTCGTCGACATCGTCGACCAACCGGCGAAAAAAGTGTTCGTGAACGAGATGGTCGGGCAGGCGCGGCTGAGCAACGCGATCAGCGTCAACGCGTCGATTTGGCATCTCGGTGGGCTTATCGGCCCGGCCATCAGCGGCTTCCTGATCGTGATTGTGGGTGCGGGGTGGGCGATCGGCGTGAATTCGTTCGCCGGCTGCATCGTAATTCTCGCGCTGCTCGGGATGCGCAAATCCGAGTTGCTCGTGTCTCTCGTCGCGCAGCACGCCAAGGGTCAGATCCGCGAGGCGCTGAGGTATGTGTGCTCGAAGCCTGCCATCTTCTGGCCGATGGTGATGCTCGCCTTCGTCTACACGTTCGGCATGAACCTTCCGGTGCTTCTGGTCGCCTTCGCCGACAGCGTGTTCGGGTCCGGAGCAGCCGGTTACGGTTTGTATTCCTCTGCCGCGGCAGTGGGTGCTTTGGTCGGCGCGATCGCTTCCGCCCGCCGGATCAGCTTCCGGTTGCGCTACATCATTTTCTCCGCCGGCCTGTTCGGCATTGCGCTCATCCTCACCGGGCTGGCGCCGGCGCTCAGCGCGTTCCTCGTCGTCTTGGGGAGCATCGGATTCATGCGGATGCTGTTCGCCACCACCGCGGAGGCGGTGGTGCAGATGTCGTCGAACCGCATCATCCGCGGTCGCGTTATGGCGCTCTATACGATGATCGCCGTGGGTGGGCAAGCGCTCGGCAGCCCGCTGATGGGCTGGATCGCCGAGGTCGCCGGCGCCCGCACCGCCATGGTCATCTCGGGAGTCATCCCGTTGGTCGCCGCGGTGGTGATCGCGGTGCTGCTCGCCCGAGCCGGCCGGCTCTCGATGCGGGTGCGGGTGCGCCGGCACGCGTGGCCGATCAGCATCGTGCCGCGGGGCCAACTCGGCTAGACCACTGCGCGATACCTCTTCGGACGACGGATGCTGCCGCGGCGGCCACTCTCGTCTGGAAACGTATCGCTCGGTGTGGGTCTTGCGCTCGAGCTAGGTGCGCAGTACCGCGTTGAGCGGTTCGTCCCCGCGCACCAGACGGGTCACCTGGTCACGGATGAGCCGCTCCATCCGGGGAGCCATCGCGGTGCTGTCGCCGCCGACGTGCGGGGTGATCAGGATGCCGGGAATGCTCCACAACGGATGGTCCGGTGGTAACGGCTCCGGATCGGTCACGTCCATCGCCGCCATCACCCGACCGTCGCGGGCGTGCGCGACAAGCGCGTCGGTGTCGACCACCGCGCCGCGGGAGACGTTCACGAGCAGCGCCCCAGGCTTCATCGCCGCAAGGAAGTGGTCGTCGACCATTCGCGTCGTCGCAGGATTCAACGGCACCGCCAGCAGCACAACGTCGGACTCAGGCAAGAGGGTGGCAAGCTCCGAGACCGCGTGAACGGCACCGTCTTCATCCGTGCGCGCCGTGGTCGCCACCCGCACCAGGTCCACGTCGAACGGTCGGAACCGCTCCGCCGCGGCACGGCCGATGCCGCCCTGGCCGATCACGAGCACGCGCTTATCCGCCAGGGAGTCGAACCGCTCGTGTGCCCAGCGGCGTTCGGCCTGTGCCGTGGTGAAGGCCGGGAGGCCGCGCAGGCTGGCGAGGGTGAGCGCAACGGCCAGTTCTGCTGTGGAGGCCTCGTGCACGCCGGCCGCGTTGCAGTAGGTGACCCCGGCCGGCAGCAGGTCAGCGACTCCGTCGTATCCGATGGACTGGCTCTGCACGACGGACACTGTGGTGCCGGCCAATGCCCGCAGCAGCGAGAGCGGGGACATGTACGGTACGACGGCCATGGTGAGGTCGGCCGGTGGCGCGCTGATCATGTCCCACACCAAGAATGAAGCGCCCGCAACGCTGGCAAGTCGCTGGCGGATTCCTTCATCCGGCACGCTGACATTGATGTCTACTGCACTCACCGTGGTCCCTTCGACGGCTCCAGCCTAGGCAGCCCAGGCGCTCGGATGGTGAATACCACGGAAACGGGGCAGGCCGGATGCCTCACGCGCGGGCGAGCGCCAATACCGGGATCACCCGGAAGCCGGCCGTCTTCTTCTCGTAGTCGGCGAAACCCGGGTAACGCCGGGCTTGCTCGGCGTAGATTCGATCCCGCTCCTCGCCCGTGAGCTCGGACACCGTGACCGGATACGTCTCGACACCGACCTCGACCTCCCCGTGGCCGGCAGCGATGAGATTCTTGTACCAGTCCGGATCGGTCGGTGCGCCCGCCTTCGAGGCAAAAACGTAAATCGTGCCGGGATCCGCGGCGGCCTGGTACATCATCGGGGCGACGAACTCGCGGCCGGTGCTGCGTCCGGTGTGGTGTACGAGCACGATCGGAGCCCCGGTGAAGTTACCGCCCACCTTCCCCTCGTTTGCTCGGAATTCATCGATGACCGTTTGGTTCCACTCTGGCATGTAGTCAAGAACCCGCTCGACGCCGCAGGTATTCCACCGGCCCTCCTCGGCGGGCGGCTGCTCATGCTCGAGCACACCGGTCGAAAATCGGGCCTGCCCCGCCTGGTCGTCTTGGAGATCGTTGCCGGACCCGCCCCCCGCAGGTGAGACCCTGCCTGGCAAATCTGTTTCACAATGTGCGGCCATGCGCGATACTGTTAGTCATCATCTGGACAGGCATCGACGAGGACGGAGTCGCACGTGGTCGCAGACTCCTCCACGACCGTGCTTCCTGCGCTGAGGAAGACGACCAGGCACCTCGCTGACGGCCGGGAGATCATCTACTTCGACTCCTCGGCGATCACCGGCGCGTTCCCGGCCGAACGCACCGTGCCCGACCGTAGAGCGTTGCCGGTGATCACTGTCCACTCCGAGCTGCGACTGGATCGACTCTTGGACGAGTGGGTGATCGTCGCCTCACACCGGCAATCGCGCACCTACCATCCGCCCGCCGACCAGTGTCCACTGTGTCCTACCACCGACGCGAACCACACCGAGATTCCCGAACGCGACTACCAGGTCGTCGTGTTCGAGAACCGATTCCCTTCCCTGGCCAGCGGCACACCGCCCCTACCCAACCATGTCGCCGGATCTGCGCTGACCACACTTCGTCCCGGAGTCGGGCGTTGCGAGGTGGTGTGCTTCACCAGCAACCACGACGGCGCGTTCTGGCGACTGCCGGCGGCGCAGGCGCGACTGGTGGTGGACGCGTGGGCCGACCGCACCGTCGAACTAGGCGCTCTGGACGGCGTAGAACAGGTGTTTCCGTTCGAGAATCACGGCGAGGAGATCGGGGTGACCCTCGCCCATCCGCACGGTCAGATTTACGCGTACCCGTTTGTCACCCCGCGCACTGCGAAGATGCTGGAGACAACCACTCGGTACCGGGACCGCACCGGCGAGAATCTGTTCGGGGCACTACTGGAGGAGGCGCGCCAGGCTCCGGAACGTGTCATCGCCGCCAACGAACTCTGGACGGCATTCGTGCCGGCAGCGGCCAGATGGCCATATGAGGTGCAGTTCTTTCCGCATCGTCAGGTGCCGGACATCCCGGCACTGACTTCGGCGGAGCGGGATGCGTTCGTGGAGGTCTATCTGGACGTCACGGCGAGATTCGCGAAGCTTTTCGACCGTCCGATCCCGTACATTTCCGCCTGGAACCAGGCGCCCGTGCACGGCAGAGACGGGCAATGGTGGCTGCACCTTCAGCTCTTTTCCATTGCGCGTGGCCCGCACAAACTCAAGTACCTCGCCGGATCAGAGTCCGGAATGGGCGTTTTCGCCAATGACGTCTCGCCAGAGCGCGCTGCTGCCGACCTGAAAGCAGTCGTGCTGTAGCGGTTCAGGTCACGATTTGAGGTGAAATCGCTCGAACGGCTTGACAATTCTCGTTCGGTTCTGGGAGATTATGTTAACTACGAGGCGATGTGTTTTCTCGGCGCCCCATGAAGTGTTCCTCACCACGGTGTTTACAAAGGAGTAACTGATGACAACTCGCAACACGGAGGCGTTGGCCCGCCTCGCCGGAAGCCAGCTAGATCGGCGTGTGCTGCTCAAGACACTCGGGCTCGGTGCCATGGGGGCGGCCGCGATTCCACTGCTCGCCGCCTGCACCGGTACCTCCACTGGGGGCGGAACCGGCGGCGCCACGGCGTCCAAGACAGTGACCTTCGGCTCCGGCTCCTCCGACGATGTGCCCAAGCGCGGCTATGAGGCGTTCACCGCCGCCTTCACGAAGAAGTCCGGCGACAAGGTCACCACCAATGTGGTGGCCCACAACGACTTCCAGAACAACATCAACACTTACCTCCAAGGCAGCCCGGACGACGCGTTCACCTGGTTCGCCGGCTACCGCATGCAGTACTACGCCGGCAAAGGCCTGCTCACTCCGATCGACGACGTCTGGGAAAAGATCGGCGGCAACTTTTCAGAGGGACTCGCCAAGGCATCCACCGGTCCGGACGGCAAGAAGTACTTCGTGCCGAACTACAACTACCCCTGGGGCTTCTTCTACCGCAAGAGCGTGTGGGCGGCAAAGGGGTACACCGAGCCGAAGACGTTTGATGAGCTGATTGCGCTGTGCACCAAGATGAAGGCCGATGGTCTCATGCCCATCGCCTTCGGTGACAAAGACGGCTGGCCCGCCATGGGCACCTTCGACTACATCAACATGCGCACCAATGGCTACCAGTTCCATATGGACCTGTGTGCGCACAAGGAGTCTTGGGACCAGAAGAAGGTCAACGACGTTTTCGACAATTGGAAGCGGCTGCTGCCGTTCCAGGACCCGAACTCGCTGGGCATGACCTGGCAGGAAGCGGCTAAGACCCTGGGTGACTCCAAGTCCGGAATGTACCTGCTCGGCTCCTTCGTGACCCAGCAGTTCACCGACAAAACGGTGTTGGACGATATCGACTTCTTCCCGTTCCCCGAGATTGCAATGGAAGGTCAGGACGCTGTTGAGGCGCCTATCGACGGCCTACTGCTGTCGAAGAAGGGCGGCCAGAATCAGGCCGCGAAGGACATGCTCGCCTTCCTCGGAACGCCCGCTGGCCAAGAGGCCTACTTCTCGGTCGACACCTCGAACCTGATGACGGCAAAGGGGTCTGACACGTCAACCTACAGCGCTCTCAACAAGAAGTGCTCCGAGGTGATCGCTGGCGCAAAGTCGATCAGCCAGTTCTTCGATCGCGACGCACTGCCCGCCATGGCGAACAACGTCATGATCCCGGCTCTGCAGACCTTCCTCAAGGACGGCACAGTCGACACGAAGAACTTGGAAGCTCAGGCAAAGACGCTGTACGCGGCGCAGTAGCAGCGTAGCTAATGTCCACTTCTGCACAACCAATCACTGACGGTGCGAAGCGGAAGGCAACTCCTTCCGCTTCGCCCGCCCGGCCGCGGCGCCGCCCGAGCATGCGTCTTTCCCGGCGTGACCGCATTGTGCTCGCCCTCATGGTGGCCATTCCGACACTGATTCAGATGGTCTTTATCTGGATCCCGATGGTGCTGTCGGTTTTGCTCTCCTTCGTGCGCTGGAACGGCCTCGCGTTCGACAACATCCGTCCGGCGGGACTCAGCAACTATCAGTACATCTTCCAGGACTACCCGGGGTTCTGGCCGGCGGTTCAACACAACATCCTCTGGCTGCTCTTCCTCGGCGTGGTCGCCACCCCGATCGGCCTGTTGCTCGCGGTAATCCTCGACCAGCAGATACGCGGAAGTCGCATTTACCAGAGCATCTTCTTCGCCCCAGTCATGCTCTCGCTCGTGCTCATTGGGGTGATCTGGCAGCTTTTCTACTCCCGCGACAACGGCCTGCTTAACTTTCTGCTGGGGACCAGCGGAACGCCTAGTGCTGTCGACTGGTTCGGTGATCCGAACATCAATATTTGGGCGGCGCTCATTGCTGCCACCTGGCGACATGCCGGCTACGTCATGATTCTCTATCTAGCCGGGCTCAAGGGCGTTGACTCTTCCTTGAAAGAGGCTGCTGCCATCGACGGCGCCAATGCCGTGCAGATCTTCTTCCGTGTCGTGCTTCCGGTGATGAAGCCGATCAACATCGTGATCGTCATTATCACGATCATTGAGTCGCTACGCGCGTTCGACATTGTCTACATCATCAACCGTGGCACGAATGGTCTTGAATTGCTCAGTGCACTGATTATTCAGAACCTCGTGGGTGAGGGTCAGGTGATCGGCGTTGGTTCTGCTCTCGCGGCGATCCTGCTGGTTATTTCGCTGGTGCCGATCATCATCTACCTCGCTCGTACCTTCAAAAAGGAGGTCTGATGACCGCGTTCACGCCCGTCGGGCTGCCCGCCAAAACGACCCTGTCTGAGCCTCGGGCGATCGTTCAGCGGAAGGCGAAGGGTAAACCCAAATACGGCACGCATGTCTTCCTGATCGTCATGTCGATTGTGTGGCTGGTACCGCTCGGGTGGGCGATCTTCACCGCACTGCGGCCACTAGCTGACACGAACAAGTACGGCTACTTCAGTTTTGGCGGGTCATTCAACCTCGACAACTTTGTCACTGCCTGGAATCAAGGCGGCTTCGCCAAGCTTCTGATGAACTCCGCCATTATCACGATCCCCACCGTGATCCTGACGCTGTTTTTCGCATCGATGATGGCGTTCGCGGTCAGCCGTTTCTCGTGGAAGTTCAACATCACGCTGCTCATCATGTTCACGGCAGGGAACCTGCTGCCGCCACAATCGCTCGCTGCGCCGCTGTTCGAGATGTTCAAGCATTTCGAGCTTCCGTACTGGATGAGTGATTCGGGCTCAATGCTCAACACCTATACCAGTGTCATCGCGGTCGATACCGCTTTCCAGATCGGATTCTGCACCTTCGTACTCTCGAACTACATGAAGGCGCTGCCCATCGAGCTCTCCGAGGCTGCCGTGGTCGATGGTGCAAGCGTGTGGCGGCAGTACTACGGCATCATCATGCCGCTCACCCGCCCCGCCTTCGCCGCCTTGGGAACGCTCGAAGTGATCTGGATCTACAACGACTTCTTCTGGCCGCTGCTGTTCATCCAGAGCGGGGACCGCCTTCCACTGACTACTGGCCTCAACAACCTGCAGGGGCAGTTCATCTCGAACTACAACCTCCTTGCGGCCGGAGCAATGATCACGGTGATTCCGACGCTCATCATCTACCTCCTTCTTCAGCGGCAATTTGTCGCAGGGCTCACCCTCGGCGCGAACAAAGGATAGGGAATGCACTCGATCACCTCGCGACTCGGACCCGACGGGCGATCAGCGCTGGGTTACGGCGGCGACTACAACCCCGAGCAGTGGGACCGTTCGGTGTGGCGCGAGGATATCGAGCTGATGCAACAGGCCGGGGTGAACCTGGTCAGCCTCGGCATCTTCAGTTGGGCGTTGCTGGAACCAGAGGAAGGGGTCTACGACTTCGGCTGGCTCGATGAGATCCTGTCATTGCTGCACGACGGCGGCATCCGCGTCGACCTGGCCAACGCCAGCGCGTCTCCGCCGCCCTGGTTCTCCCACAAATATCCGCGGTCACTTCCGGTGACCGCCGATGGTGTGCGCCTGAGTTATGGGTCCCGGCAGGCCTTCTGCGGTTCCAGCGCCGAATATCGTGCCGCTGCCGCCGCACTGACGACCCAGATCGCGATTCGCTACGCGGACCATCCGGCGGTGGTGATGTGGCACGTCCACAACGAATACGGCTGCCACAACCAACCGTGCTACTGCGACGTCTCCGCCGCCTTCTTTCGCCGCTGGCTCGAGCGCAAGTACGGCGACATCGAGACCCTCAACGACGCCTGGGGCACCGCCTTCTGGTCCCAGCACTACTATCGGTTCGACGAAATCCTGCCGCCGCGCACGTCGGGAACTTTCATCAACCCGACGCAACAACTGGACTTTGCGCGATTCTCCTCCGACGAGTTGCTGGAGTGCTTTGAGGCGGAGGCGGCCATCCTGCGGGCCCATTCCGAGCATCCGGTGACCACGAACTTCATGGGGTTCTCGATGGGACTGCACCGCCCGATCGACTACTGGAAGTGGGCCGGGAGCATGGACGTGGTCTCCAACGACCACTACCTGATCTCCGCCGGCCCCCGCAATTTTCAGGAATTGGCCATGACCGCGGACCTCACCAGAGGCTGGGCCGCCGGCGCGCCGTGGCTGCTCATGGAACACTCCAGTTCGGCGGTAAATTGGCAGCCGCGGAACGTCGCCAAGGCGACCGGGGAAATGCTGCGAAACTCGCTGCAGCACATCGCCCGCGGCGCCGACGGTGCCTTGTTCTTCCAGTGGCGTGCCGCGGCCGCCGGCGCGGAGAAGTTCCACTCCGCGCTCCTTCCGCACGCGGGGACCGACACGAAGGTGTGGCGCGAGACCGTGGAGCTGGGACGCGTGCTGTCGTCGATCGCGGAGGTCGCCGGCTCGCAGGTGGTCGATGCGAAAATCGCGATCATCCACGACACGGATGCACGCTGGGCGAGTGAACTGGACGCGCATCCGTCGGTTGATCTGGACTGCCTGGCGCAGACCCGTCATTGGTACGACGGACTCTACCGGGCGGGAGTCACCACCGATTTCCGCCAGTCCACCGACGACCTCTCCGGGTACCGGATCGTGATCGTGCCCATGCAGTACCTCATCACGGATGCCGGAGCCCAGAACATCGCAGAATTCGTGCGTATCGGCGGCACCGCCATCGTCACCTATTTTTCCGGCATCGTCGACGAGAACGACCACATCCGTCTCGGCGGCTACCCTGGCGCGTTCGCGGAACTGCTCGGTATCCGCATCGAGGAGTTCTTCCCGCTGCGGGAGACGGAATCGGTGCAACTGAACGCGTTTGGCAGTGGCACCCTGTTCAGCGAACTCGGGCACAGCGACGGAGCGAGCGTGCTGGCGCAGTACACGACCGGTCCGGTCGCGGGGTCACCGGCGGTGACTCGCAACGCCTTCGGCGCCGGTGCTGCGTACTACATCGGAACCAACCTGGATGCTGGCGGTCTGGACGAACTGTTGGAAAGCATCCTTGAGGAGGTCGAACTCGTGCCAGTGGCCGACGTGGGCCCGGGAGTGGAGGTAGTGCGCCGCAGCGACGGTGAGAGCAGCTGGCTGTTCGTGATCAACCACTCCGACGTGGAGGCTCGGCTTACGGTTGCCGGCCTGGAACTGATTTCGGGAGAGGCCATCGACGGCGACCTGCGGGTGTCAGCCGGTAGGGTGGCGGTTGTCCGGGAAAACCCGGAGAGCGTGGGAGTAGGGACGGGGATCTAGCGTGCTTGCCGCTGCGCGACAGTCGGAAATCATGTCTCACGTGCGCCGTCACGGGATCGCGCGCGTGTCCGACCTGGCCGGGGTGCTCGGTGTCTCGGAAATGACCATCCGGCGGGACATTGACACGCTGGTGCACTCGGCATTGCTGCAAAAGGTTCACGGCGGCGCCAAAGTCCCCGGGACGCTGAGTACTGACGAGCCTGGGTTCGAAAAGAAGTCGGTGCGCGAGGAAGCCGAAAAGAGTGCCATCGCCCGCGAAGCGCTCTCGTTCGTGACGCCAGGGTCGGCGATCGGACTCAGCGCGGGAACCACCACGTGGACACTGGCGAAATCGCTGGTGCAGCTCAAGGGGCTGACGATCGTGACCAACTCGATCCAGGTAGCTGATGTCTTCTACCGCGCCGCCGCCCACAGCACCGGCCCCCGCAACAGCGTGATCCTCACCGGCGGAGAACGCACTCCATCGGACGCGCTGGTTGGCCCGATCGCCATCAGCGCGTTGCGCCAGTTACACCTCGATGTGCTGTTCCTCGGCGTGCACGGCATCGACGAGCACGCCGGATTCACGACTCCGAACCTGCTCGAGGCGGAGACGAACCGCGCGTTCGCGGCTACCGCCCGCAGCGTCGTCGTGGTCGCCGATCACACCAAATGGGGCACTGTGGGCATGAGCACGATCGCGAAGCTCGGTGAAGTGGATGTTCTCGTCACGGACGACGGGCTGTCGGCGGATGCCCGAGAGCAGCTGGAGGCGACAGTTCCTCAGGTGCGGATCGCCGCCACAGGCCGGGCAACGGTTCAACGCGCGCAGGACGCGCGTTCGGCTCAGGCCGCGAGCTGAGCAGCACCACCGGACCTGCCGTGACCGACACCCTTCACCTACGCGGCGGCGCAGCCTCGTTGATTCTCGACCTGTCCGCCCCTGCACCGGTGGTCGCGCACTGGGGCGCCCGCCTCGACGACGAGATAGTCGACCCATCGCTGTTGATCGGGCCGGTACCGCACTCCTCGTACGACGACCCGGAAAGTCTCGAACTCGTGCCGCAGGCATCCTCGGGCTGGCGCGGCCGACCCGCGCTCGCCGGACACCGCGCCGGCCGCAGCTTCTCGCCTCGCCTCGTAACGGTGGGCCACCGCGAACTCGGGACCGACGGACACGAGATCACCCTGGCCGACGTCGAGGTCGAAGTCACTCTCGTGGTCGAACTCCATTTGAGCGACGAGGGGATGCTGCGCATCCGGTCACGGTTGACCAATGACGGCTCCACAAACTATCAGCTGCAGTCGCTGGTCACGGTGCTGCCCGTCGGGCCGGCCGCCGCCGAAATCCTCGACCTGACCGGGCGCTGGTGCCGCGAGCAGCATCCGCAGCGGCACCCGATCACGCAGGGGACCTGGTTGCGCGCCGGAAGGCACGGCCGCACCGGACATGACTCGTCGTTGTTGTTCGCGGCGGGTTCCGCCGGATTCGGCAACCGGCACGGACGGGTGTGGGCGGCACACCTCGGATTCAGCGGCGACCACGAGGGCTACCTCGAAAAGACTCCGTGCGGGCCGGCCATGCTCGGCATGGGCGAGCTGTTCGGGCCAGGCGAGATCACCTTGGCGCCGGGGGAGCGCTACAGCACTCCGTGGACCTACTCCGCATATTCCGACTCCGGCATAGACGGGATCACGCAGGTATTCCATCGCTGGTTGCGCGCCCGACCTGGCCATCCGGTCTCCCCACGGCCGGTGATGCTCAACACGTGGGAGGCCGTGTACTTCAACCACGACCTGAACACGCTCACCGAACTCGCCGAGAGCGCCCGCGAGGTCGGCGTAGAACGATTCGTCCTCGACGACGGTTGGTTCCGGCACCGCCGAAACGACTCCGCGGGCCTCGGCGACTGGTTCGTAGACGAGACTCGCTGGCCCGACGGGCTGACGCCGCTCATCGACGCCGTGGTGTCCCGTGGCATGCAGTTCGGGCTGTGGGTGGAGCCCGAGATGGTGAACCCGGACTCGGATGTCATCCGTGCGCATCCCGACTGGATCGCCGGTCCGGGCTTCGGCCGGATTCCGCGGCCGTGGCGCCATCAGCAGGTGCTCGACCTGGTGAACCCGGATGCCTGGAACTGGCTGTTCGAACGGCTGGACGCGCTGCTGCGCGAGAACGATATCGCCTACCTGAAGTGGGATCAGAACCGCGATCTTGCCGAAATGGGACACGACGGACGCCCGTCGGTCCACGCACAGACCCTTGCTGTGTATCGGTTGTTCGACGCGCTGCGGTCCGCGCATCCGGAAGTGGAGATCGAAAGCTGTTCATCCGGCGGCGGCCGTGTGGACCTGGGCATTCTGGAGCGCACCGAGCGGGTGTGGGCCTCGGACTGCAACGACGCCTTGGAGCGGCAGACCATTCAGCGGTGGACCCAAGCGGTGCTGCCGCCCGAGTTGGTCGGGTCGCACATCGGACCGCCCACCGCGCACACCACCCGGCGCGCCCATGACCTGTCGTTTCGTGCCACCACCGCGATCTTCGGACACCTCGGGCTGGAGTGGGACATCCGACACGTCACCGGGACGGCACGCGCCGAGTTGAAGCAGGCGATTGCGCTGTACAAGGCCGCCCGGGCCCTGCTGCACAGCGGGGTGACGGTGAACGCGGATCTGCCCGATCCGGCCTTTGCGTTGCACGGCGTGGTCGCGCAGGATGCCTCCGAGGCGTTGTTCGCGTTCGTCTGTGTGGCGACGTCGTTCGCGGAGACTCCCGGCCGTATCGGCATTCCCGGACTGGACGCGACGCGCCGATACCGCGTCGAGGTCGTGTTCCCCTCCGGAAACGACGCGTATCTGCAACGTGCGGCTCCGGGGTGGCTGTCCGGCGGAGCTGAGGCGAGCGGCCTCTACCTCGCCGAGGTGGGCTTGCCGATGCCGATCCTCGCGCCGGAGCATTCCATCCTGCTGCAGGTCACCGCACTCTGAACCGCGACTTCCACGCCGCCACCAGATCCCTGCCATCGGCGGTGGGTGAACTCGTCGATCGCCTCTCGTCCTATCCGATGGACCTATGATTCGACAGTCGGCCAACATCATCTAAAGACGCAATCGAGGTATCGTGCCAGCGCAGAAGCAGCCTGAAAACCCGGAAACTAGAGCGGCCGTCGCCCGTGTCTACTCCGCGCTGCGCATTCCGATCGTAGACGGAGAAATGCCACCGGGCACCCGCATCAAGATCGACGCCGTCGCCCGCGACCTCGGCGTTTCGCAAACTCCGGTGCGCGAAGCCCTGCAGCGACTGGAGAGTGACGACCTCCTGGTCTACACGCCCGGTCGTGGATACCGCACGACCCCGATGCTCGACTTCAAGGGCCTCCGTTCGCTGTTCGAGTTCCGATTGCTCGTTGAGCCGTGGGCGGCACGATCGGTGGCCACGGATCGGTTGTCGAATCCAGGCCCGGCGCTGGCGAAGGAACTGGCGGAATTCGAGCGGATCGCCGATCGCGACGGGGATGTGCGTCAGATGATGCTGGCGCACGACGCCCGGTTTCATGAGATGATCCTCGACGCAGCGGGCAACGACGTGGTGCGTCAGGCGTACGCCCAGACCCACTGCCACCTGCACGTCTTCCGCCTGTTCCCGGTGGACTTCGACGGCGCCATCACGATCGCAGAGCACCGCACCATCCTGGAGGCCATCAGCAGCTGCGACCGCGACGCCGCAGAACTGGCGATGGCCGAGCACATCCGGAAGTCGTTCGAGCGATCCGCCGAGGCCTTCGACGAGCCGCCCGCGGAGGGACTCAGCCGCGACGTGCCCAGAAGAATCCACATCGTGCGCTAGCGCCCTGCTCGCCGTATTTGCAGCGGCCGGGGTGTCCCGGCTGGGACGTAAGCCATCCACCGCGTTGCACTGCGTCGCCAAACACGTATAGGATCTGTTCAACTCATATAGGGTTTTTAGATTCTGTATGCGAGCTAAGCAGAGAGGCTGACGTGTCCAGAATCGTTTCCGCGCCCACCGAGGACATTCGGTTTCCCACCTCCCTTGAGCTGGACGGTTCTGACGCCGTCAACGTCGACCCCGACTATTCCGCCGCGTACGTCACGATCCGCACGGACTCCGGCGACGAAGGCCACGCTTTCGTGTTCACCTGCGGCCGCGGCAACGACATCGTCACGCACGCGATCGACGCCTATTCCGAACTGCTGATTGGGGCGGATGTCGATGAGCTGATCGGGGACCTGGGCAGTGCGTCGAAGCGTCTGATCCACGACTCGCAGCTGCGCTGGCTCGGGCCGGAGAAGGGTGTCGCGCAGATGGCGTGCGGCGCGCTCATCAACGCGCTGTGGGACATCCGGGCGCGTCGGGAGAATAAGCCGCTGTGGCTGCTGCTGAGTGAGATGTCGCCGGAGGAACTCGTCGACGTCGTCGATTTCACTCACATAGGCAATGCGCTCACGCCAGCCGACGCCCTGGACATCCTGCGCCGCGGGCAGGACGGGAAGGCGGATCGGATCGCCGCCCTCACGGCGAACGGTTATCCCGCATACACGACCTCGCCCGGCTGGCTCGGCTACAGCGACGAGAAGCTCGTGCGACTCAGCAAGCAAGCGGTCGCCGACGGCTTCTCGATGGTCAAGCTCAAGGTTGGCGGTAGCGTCGAGGATGACCGGCGTCGCCTCCGGCTCACCCGCGAGGCAGTCGGGTCCGTCCCCATCGCGATTGACGCGAACCAGCGGTGGGAAGCGCCAGAGGCGATCGCCTGGGTCAACCGGCTTGCCGAGTTCGACCCGTACTGGATCGAGGAGCCCACCAGCACCGACGACATCCTGGGCCACGCTGAAATCCGGGCGGGAATCTCACCCATCCGGGTTGCCACCGGGGAGGCCGTTGCCAATCGCATCGTCTTCAAACAGCTGCTGCAGGCGCACGCCATCGACGTGCTGCAACTTGATGCGACCCGCGTCGGTGGCGTCAACGAAAACGTGGCCAACCTGCTGCTGGCCGCGCAGTTCGGCGTGCCGGTCTGCCCGCACGCCGGGGGAGTCGGGCTGTGCGAGGTCGTGCAGCACTTCTCCTTCTTCGACTATGCCGCCGTGTCGACCACCCAGGACGGGCGGATGATCGAATACGTCGACCACCTGCACGAGCACTTCGTCGAGCCGGTCCGCATCGTCGCAGGGCGCTACGCTGCGCCGCTGCGCGCCGGCATCGGATCCGAGATCGTCCCAGCATCCAGAGCCCGCTGGTCGTTCCCGGACGGAGCCGGCTGGCTCGAGGTCGGCGACCGCGCCGCCGTCACCGGTGCCGCGATCTCACGGGCCGAAGTCGCGTGAGGGAAGTTCCACGGCAATTCCAACAACAACGATCACATTAGGAGGGCACCACATATGTTCAAAGCATCACCGAAACTGTTACTCGTCCCAGCGCTGGCCTTGGCACTCGTCATGACCGGCTGCACCTCTAGCGGCACCCCAGATGCAACCGGGCCGGCAGCACAGAGCCATCTCACCAAGATCCTGAAGACCAAGACGATCAAGCTCGCGGTCAGTGCGGACTCGCCAGGATATGGCGTCATGAACGCTTCCGGCGTCTACGAGGGCTTCGACATCGACGTCGCCAACGCACTCGGCAAGTCGCTCGGCGCGAAGATTGAATTCGTCACGACGACGAACGAAAGCCGCATCCCACTGTTGCAGACCAACAAGGCGGACGCGGTCATTGCAACTCTGACGGCGACCAACGAACGTGCCCAAGTGATCGAGATGAGCATTCCGTATGCCTCAAGCGCTACGGTCTTCATGGTTCCGGCGAACTCCGCCATCAACAGCTACGCGGACCTCGATGGCAAGACCGTCGCAACTTCCCGGGGCAGCGTCGGAGAGGCAATCTTGAAGGGAGACTTCCCCAACATCAAGATTGCCGACTTCAACTCGACGGCCGACTCGATCCAGGCGCTCAAGAGCAACAAGGTGGATGCGCTCATCGAGAACAACGCCATCATCGCCGGCCTTGTCAAGGACAACCCGTCTGACTTCAAGCTACTGAAGGGCGCGGAGTTGCGTCCGGCGCTGTTCTCCATCGGAGTGAAGCCGGGCGACCAGGCCTGGTTGAACTATCTCAACACCTTCATCCGCAACTACAACATCTCTGGAGAGAACCAGGCTTCCCTTCAGAAGTGGTTCGGCTTGAACCTGCCAGAGTACTTGAAGTAATTCTTCACCGTGCTCGCAAGCGCGGGCATTACGGGCAAGGAAGGCCTCTCGAAGCCTTCCTTGCCCTCCACCAGACGCACAATAGGATGTCCCTGCGATGACGCTGTATTTCGGTGACCTACTGCCCTATCTGCCCCTGCTTCTGAACGGGCTCTGGATTGGCTTCTACATCACTGTGGTGGCCATGCTCGTCGGCAGTGCTTTCGGTGTTCTTCTGTACCTCGGAAAAGCAGGTCCAGTGCGACTCCTGCGGGCATTCAGCTCCGGATACATCGAGGCATTTCGCAACACACCCTTGCTCGTGCAGCTCTACTTGATCTATTTCGGACTTCCGCAGCTGGGGGTGAACGTCGGCCCGGTGTGGGCGGCACTGATTGGACTCACGCTGAATAATGCCGCATATACTGCCGAGATTTACCGTGCCGGCTTCGAAGCGGTGCCGAAAGGCTTGCGTGAGGCCGCCAATGCACTGGGGATGCGACACGGACAAACGGTGCGGTACGTGTTGTTGGCCCCGGCAACCCACAACGTGTTCCCGGCGCTGACGAACCAGTTCATCCTGCTTTTCCTCGCGTCCTCCATCGGATCGATAATCTCGCTACCCGAGCTGACGAGCGAAATCATGAACGTCAGCAACACGACGTTCCGCACTATCGAGGCGCTCGCCATCGGCGGTCTCCTCTACTTTGTCGTTTCCGCACTGATGGCCTTGGGCTCGAGGATCGCGGAACAGAAACTATTCGGATGGGCGGTGAGAACCGATGTTTGAGGCATTCGGCCCGGAACACCTTCTGCCCCTTCTCAAGGGTGCACTGTGGACGATCGTGCTGTGCGCGACCTCGGGCGTCATCGGGAGCATTGCCGGCATGATCCTGGGGCTGGCGCGAACCTCGCCAAGCCGCATCGCCCGCTGGATCAGCGCCATCTATATCAACCTCATCCGCGGCATCCCCATCCTGGTGATCATCTTCTTTATCTTCTTCGGCTTGCCGCTGCTCTTTCCCGACCTCGACCTCTCGAAGTTCTTGTCGGCCGTCATCGCCCTGTCGGTCTTCGCGGCGGCCTACGTTGCAGAGATCGTACGCGGCAGCATTGAAGCGATCCCCAAGGGTCAAAGCGAAGCGGCGGAAGCGCTGGGGCTCGGCTACTACGCCAAGTTCCGTTATGTGATCATTCCGCAAGCGATGAAGATCGTCGTTCCCCCGGGAATCGGGTTCCTCATCGGATTGGTCAAGGACTCGTCCCTTGTCACGGTCATCGGATTCATCGAACTCACGAGGGCCGGCAACATCGTGAGCAATCTGACGGGCGACCCCATTACCACCTTCCTCGTGGTCGGGGTCATGTACTTCGTGATTTGCTACAGCATCTCGTTGCTCGGACGTTGGTACGAGAGAAGAACCGGCGTTCGTTTTGACTCGCCCCGACTTCGCCTGCCCGCAGGCATTTAGATTAGGAGAACTCAGTGATACTCGTCGAAGACCTGCACAAGAAGTTCGGCGCGAATGAAGTCCTCAGGGGCATCAATTGCAACGTCGACGCGCAAGAGGTGGTCTGCGTTATCGGACCATCGGGCTCCGGCAAGAGCACGTTCCTGCGGTGCCTGAACTCGCTGGAGTCGATCACCTCCGGAAAGGTCGTCATCAACGGCCACACCCTGACCGATTCGAAGACCAACATCAACCTGGTGCGTCAACAGGTTGGTATGGTATTCCAGCACTTCAACCTGTTCCCGCACCTCTCCGTGATCGACAACATCATGCTGGCACCACGCAAAGTGGGCAAGGTCAACAAAGACGCGTCGAGGGCAACCGCCGAGGCGCTCTTGGCAAAGGTTGGATTGACCGAAAAGACGGATGTCTATCCCGCCAGCCTCTCCGGCGGGCAGATGCAGCGTGTCGCCATCGCACGTGCGCTGGCGATGGACCCCAAGGTGATGTTGTTCGACGAGCCCACCTCGGCGCTCGACCCCGAAATCGTGGGGGAGGTCCTGGCCGTGATGAAGGACCTCGCGCGGGAGGGCATGACCATGATGGTCGTCACCCACGAAATGGGTTTTGCCAGGGAAGTCGCCGACCGTGTGATCTTCATGGACCAGGGCCTCATCGTGGAGGAGGGTTCGCCCGCACAGATCTTTGGGGATCCGCAGAACGTGCGGACCCAGGGCTTCTTGAGCAAGGTGCTCTAGTGGTGGATGGGCCCGCTGGGGTGAGCGCGCCGTGGGCTGCCAGGGCTGATCGGGCGATGCCACTCGACGGCTCCACCGGAGTCCTCATCGGTCGGATCTGGAACACAAATGCAGGCGGTCCGTCGCCGGTCGCCGTGCGCTCAGGTGGCGTCTACGACATCAGTTCTGAATTTGCGACCGTTCGCGACCTCTGCGAAGAACCGGATCCGGCCGCCGCCGCGCGCAAGGTTCGCGGGGTCGTCGTCGGGAGCATCACGGACATCCTGTCCAATTCGGATCCGGCGACCCGCGATCGGAATCGCCCGTGGCTCTTGGCCCCCGTGGACTTGCAGGCAGTGAAAGCGGCGGGGGTTACTTTCGCTGTTTCGATGATCGAGCGCGTGATCGAGGAACGCGTGGGCGGAGACGTCGGCGCCGCGTCGGAAATGCGGAATCAGATTCTGAACGAGATCGGGGCGGATCTTCACGACATCCGGCCGGGATCTGAGCGGGCGACCAAGCTGAAGCAGTTCCTGGTCGGCCAGGGGCTGTGGAGTCAATACCTTGAGGTGGGCATTGGCCCGGATGCCGAGATCTTCAGCAAGGCGCAGACATTGTCTGCCGTCGGCACTGGCGTTCCGGTCGGCGTGCTTGGCACGTCCTCGTGGAACAATCCGGAGCCGGAAGTGGCACTCGTCGTGCAGTCCACCGGAGCGATTGTCGGTGCGACCCTGGGCAACGACGTCAACCTGCGCGACGTCGAGGGACGATCCGCCCTACTCCTACCGAAGGCCAAAGACAACAACGCTTCCTGCGCCATTGGTCCATTCCTGCGTCTCTTCGAAGGCGACTTCACCCTCGACACCATCCGCTCATTACGGGTGCGGCTCGAGATCGACGGGACAGACGGTTTTCACCTGGAAGGCGTTTCGGAAATGGCGCAGATCAGCCGCGACCCAGCGGAGCTCGTCGCCCAGTTGATCGGCCCGCATCACCAGTATCCGGATGGCGCGGTGCTGCTACTCGGGACGATGTTCGCCCCCGTGGAAGACCGAGACCAGCCCGGGATGGGATTCACCCATAAGAGAGGCGACGTCGTGCGCATCTCGGCGGAGCAACTCGGCGGCCTGGTCAACCGGGTGATGCCGAGCGAGGAGTGCGAACCGTGGACGTTCGGACTCGGCGCTCTGATGCGGAACTTGGCGCAGCGACACCTATTGTGACGGCTTGTCTGTCCGGTACCGCTGGACCGTTCCGCGGCGAGGTCGGTAAAGCACGGGCCGGAAGCCGGTGGACACCAGGGCGCGCAGTGATTCGAGGCTTCCCGTGACCAGCCGCTGTGCTCGAGCCTGAATGAGGATGTTGCCAATTGAGGTCGCCTCCGCGGGACCGGCGAGCACCGGCAGTCCGGTGCAGTCGGCGGTGAGCTGACAGAGCAGTTCGTTCTGCGAGCCGCCGCCAACCATGTGTACCACTGAGACCGTCTTCCCGGTGAGCTCGACCGCCTTTCTGAGCGCGCGTGCGTAGGCGTGAGCGAGGCTATCGAGGATGCTGCGCACGAGTCCGGCCCGCGAGTTCGGCAGGGCGATCCCGTGTTCCAGGCAGAGTGCGGCGATGCGAGCCGGAATGTCCCCGGGCGGCAAAAAGCGGGGGTCATCCGGATCGAATACGACGCCGGAAACTGTCGATGCTTCCCGGAGGAGTGCGGGAAGATCTACGGGCTCACCGCCGCCCTCCCAGGTGCGCACACTTTCGCTGAGCAGCCACAGGCCCATCACGTTGTGAAGATACCGCACTCGCCCGTCGACGCCGCCCTCGTTGGTGAATCCCGCTCGACGCCCCGCTTCACTCACCTGCGGCCCGTCCAGTTCGACCCCGACCAGTGACCAGGTGCCGCACGAGATGTAGGCGAAGTCTTCTCTGGTGGCGGGGACGGCGACTATTGCAGAGGCGGTGTCGTGCGATCCGACCGCGGTCACCGTCAGATGCGCGCTGGCCCCGATTTCCAGAGCCACCGACCGGCGCACCTGACCGATTTCGGTTCCCGCCTCAATGAGTTCGGGGAAGATCGACCGCGGCAGGTCCACCCGTTCGATGAGCGCGTCGTCCCACAGCCGGGATCGCACGCCGAGCAGACCGGTGGTGGAGGCGTTGGTCGTCTCTGCTCCCCGCCGGCCGGTCAGCCACCAGGCGATGAGATCGGGGATCATGAGGAACCCGTCTGCGCGGTCGAGTGCGCCCGACGATCTGTCGGCGATGAGCTGGAAAACCGTGTTGAAGGGCAAGTGCTGCAGACCGTTGACCGCATAAAGCTCTGCAGCGCCAATTTTCGAATGAACTTGGCCGATCGCCGCTGCTGTGCGGTCGTCGCGGTAGTGGAACGGCTGCGACAAAAGTTGGCCGTCGCGCAGCAGCCCGTAGTCGCAGGCCCACGAGTCAACTGCGATGCTGGCGAGTTCCGGTTCCTCTCGAAGTGCCGCGGCCAAGCCGTCGATCGCATGGGCGTACAACCCGCGGATGTCCCAGTGCAGTCCGTCCGCCGTGCGCACCGGTGTGTTCGGGAATCGGGCGACCTGCCGGATGCGCAACTCGTTCGGTGCGACCCAGCCGAGCATGACGCGGCCGCTCGTTGCGCCGAGGTCGATCGCGGCGAGTGTGCCGCTCACCACGGTCCGTCCCAGGCGCGTTCGACGGCAACCGATACCATCCCGGTCGAGTGGTGTATCCGCGGCAGCATCGCTCGACCGGAAAGGTATCTCTCGAGGCCCGGCGCTGCCTCGGTCATCGGAGGAAGGCGGCGGCGACGCCGGCGTCTACCGGGATGTGGAGCCCGGTGGTGTGGTCGAGGTCGCTGGTGCACAGCACATAAACCGCATTGGCGACGTGTTCGGGTAGCACTTCGCGTTTGAGGATGGTGCGCTGCGCGTAGTACTCGCCGAGTTTCTCCTCCGGAACCCCATAGACGGCCGCGCGCTTGGCCCCCCAGCCGCCGGCGAAGATCCCGGAACCGCGGACGACCCCATCAGGGTTGATGCCGTTCACCTTGACCCCGTACTGGCCGAGTTCCGCCGCGAGCAGTCGTACCTGGTGGGCCTGGTCGGCCTTCGTCGCGGAGTAGGCGATGTTGTTCGGCCCGGCGAACACCGAGTTCTTCGAGGAGATATAGATGATGTCGCCGCCGAGATTCTGGTCGATCAACACCTTCGCGGCGGCGCGGGAAACCAGGAATGATCCCTTCGCCATCACGTTGTGCTGCAGATCCCAGTCGGCCACCGTGGTCTCCAGCAGCGACTTGGACAGCGACAGGCCGGCGTTGTTGACGACGAGGTCCAGTCCACCGAAGGCGAGCACTGTGGCATCCACCGCGGCGGCGACGTCGGCCTCGCTGGTGACATCCGCTTTCAGGCCGATGGCGACATCCGTGCCACCGATCTCGGCCGCAGCAGCCTGCGCCTTGTCCAGGTCGAGATCGGCGATCACCACGCAGGCGCCTTCAGCGGCAAGCCGCCGGGCGATCGCCTTGCCGATACCGGATGCCGCCCCGGTGACCAAAGCGATCCGGGTAGCCAACGGTTTCGGTTTCGGCCTGCGGGCCAGCTTTGCCTCCTCCAGCACCCAGTATTCGATGCGGAACTTCTCCGCCTCGCTGATCGGCTGGTAGGTGGAGATCGCCTCCGCGCCGCGCATCACGTTGATCGCGTTCACGTAGAACTCTCCGGCAACCCGAGCGGTCTGCTTGTCGGCTCCGTAGCTGAACATCCCCACACCGGGGACGAGCACAATCGCTGGGTCCGCTCCGCGCATGGCGGGGGAGTCCGGGGTGGCGTTGCGCTCGTAGTACGCCCGGTAGTCCGCCCGGTACTGCTCGTGCAGCTCGGTCAAGCGGGCGATCGACTCTTCGACACTCGTCTCCGCTGGAAGGTCCAGCACGAGGGGTTTCACCTTGGTGCGCAGGAAGTGGTCCGGGCAACTTGTGCCCAAGTCCGCGAGGCGCGGATGCTCCGCACCGGCCAGGAAGTCCAGCACCACCTCCGAGTCGGTGAAGTGCCCGACCTGCACGCGATCGGTGGAGACCAGGCCGCGAAGGGCGGGGGCGATGGCCGCCGCCTTTGCCAGACGCTCGGCCTCCGGTAGTGCCCGGTTGCAGTCAAGAGCGGGCCCGAACGGATTGGTACGGGCGTGCTCCTCTATATAGGTCGCCGCCGTGGCGATGATCCACAACGAGTTCGCCTCCGCCGCCTCGCTCGTGTCCCCCCAGGCGGTGATCCCGTGCCCGCCGAGGATGCACCCGATCGCCTCTGGATGCGATGACTTGATCGCCGCGATGTCCAGCCCCAGTTGCCAGCCCGGCCGATGCCACGGCACCCACAGCACCTTGTCGCCGAACGCCGTCGCCGTCAGCGCCTCCCCGTCCGCCGCGGTGGCGAAGGCGATCCCGGAATCGGGGTGCAGATGATCCACGTGAGCGGCATCGACGAGCCCGTGCATCGCCGTATCGATCGACGGCGCGGCACCACCCTTGCCGTGCAATACGTAGTCGAACGCGGCGACCATCTCGTCCTCGTGCTCCACGCCGGGATAGACCTTAGCCAGACCGCGCAGGTGGTCCAGCCGCAGCACCGCCAACCCGGATTCGGTCAGCGTGCCCAGGTCCCCGCCGGAGCCCTTCACCCACATCAACTCGACCGGGTCACCGGTGGCTGGATTGATGTCAGTGCCCTTGGCCGACGTGTTCCCACCCGCATAATTCGTATTCCGACGGTCAGCGCCCAGTCGATTCGACCGAGCAATTAACTCAGCAGCAGTCGGGTTAGTCATGTTGCCCTCCACCCCCTGAACGAGTAGTCGATTCATGCTCCCCATCCGGCTTGTTGCCCGCCGACCCGGTCTGCGATAATCCGTTCTCGGTAACCGCTGGCGTTGTAGGTGGCAATCGGATCACGAGGCAGGCCCCGGCTTTCCCGCCAGTCGGCAAGCGGCCCCCGCACGTCCGTGTAGAAGGCGTCCATGATGATGCCGTTGGCCGCCAGTACGTCTCCCGCAACTTGCGCCTCGGCCAAGGCGGCATGATCCACGAGCAGCGCGCGGGCCGTCATTTCCTGCACATTGAGCACCGAGCGGATCTGACCCGGAATCTTCTCTTCGATGTTGTGTCACTGGTCGAGCATGAATGCAACATTGCTCTCTGCACCGTAGCCGCCGCCGCGGATCACCTCGCACAGGATGCGGAACAGTTGGAACGGGTCGGCCGCGCCCACGATGAGGTCGTCGTCCGCGTAGAAGCGGGAGTTAAAGTCGAAGGAGCCGAGCTTGCCGAGGCGCAAGAGCTGGGCGACGATGAACTCGATGTTGGTGCCTGGGGCGTGGTGCCCGGTGTCCAAGCAGACCATGGCCCGATCGCCGAGGGCCGAGACCTGGGCGAAGGCAGTGCCCCAGTCCGGAACATCGGTGTGGTAAAAAGCCGGCTCGAAGAACTTGTACTCGAGTACCAGGCGTTGGTCCTCACCGATCCGGGCATAGATTTTCTGCAGCGAGTCGGCGAGGCGTTCCTGGCGGGAACGGATGTCGTCTTGGCCCGGGTAGTTTGTGCCGTCGGCGAGCCAAATCTTCAGGTCTCGGGACCCCGTCCGGTCCATCACGTCAATGCACTCGAAGTGATGGTCGATGGCTTTCTGGCGTACCTTCGGGTCGGAGTGTGTGACGCTGCCGAGCTTGTATGCATCGTCTTGGAAGGTGTTCGAATTGATGGTGCCCAGTGTGACTCCGAGGCCTTCGGCGTAGTTGCGTAGCGCCGCGTAGTCGTCGACCTTGTCCCACGGGATGTGCAGCGCAACCTTCGGCGCCAGCCCGGTCAGCTCGTTCACCTTCGCGGCATCGGCGATCTTTTCGCGAGGATTGCGGGGGACACCGGCCTGCGTGAACACCCTGAAGCGCGTGCCCGAGTTTCCGAACGCCCACGAGGGGAGTTCGATCTCTTGGTGCTCAAGCAGGGCGAGGATGTCTGACGTGGTGTTCACGGAGCCTCTTTCTTGATGACAGACGTGTGATACTGCGAACGTGCGGGGTTATGCCCGCGTCTCCTTGTTGGCCTTGAGCGGTACGGCGCAGTTGCCGGTTGGGTTGTCGAAGTGCGTTCCCTTCGATATCTTTGAATCGTTTCATATGACCTGAAAAGTTGCAAGACTGGCGGGCGCGAACGATGAGGATTCGTGGTGCTCGCATCGGAGGATTCGCTATTGCGCTCACCACGCGGGCCACAACGTGCTCCATAGTCACCGGCTAGGGTAAGGCCCATGAGTCAGGTCCTGAGCGCAGAACATCTCCGCGGCCGGCCCGGGCTGCCGTTCTCTACCGGCGTCCGTGTCGGAGAAGTCCTCTACCTCTCTGGCGAAATTGGGACGCTGCCGGATGGCTCCATGCCGTCTGACTTCAACGAACAATCTCGGCAGGTAATGGAGAACGTTGCGCGCACGCTTGACGCCGCCGGGTCGAGCATCGACCACGTTTTCAAGGCGACGGTCATGTTGGCCGACATTGCCCAGTGGGCGCAGTTCAACGACATCTACCTCGAGTATTTCGACGCGAGTCGCCTCCCTGCCCGAACCGCATTTGCGGTAGCGGGTCTGGCATTTGGTGCGCAAGTCGAGATTGAGTGCTGGGCGTATGTGGATGGACAATCCCGCGATACGCGGACACGGGATTGTGCTTGTGGCCCTGCGCCTCGAGACAGTCGGGGTTTGTCATGAGCGACGAGTCCGATCTTTCGCGGCGACGCATCGTCTTCGACTCGCATGCTCACGGCCGTCATCTTTTGCCAGGGCCGATCACCGCGATGCACCGCAAACTGCGACCCGGGCAACCGCACGACATCGGCTTCGGCACGCTCCGTTCGACCGAGGTCGACGGAATCGTCGCCGCAGCGGTCGGTGACAAGCTCGTCACTCGATTCCAGTGGCCTTTGTCTGCATGGAAAGCGGTGCTGAGACAATTCACAGTGATTCGTCGGGAGGCGACGGCCGGCGGATGCGTGCTCGCCACGACTTCGGCTGAGATCAGGCTCGCCCGGGAGCGCCGTCGCACCGCAATTGTTCTCGGGCTGGAAGGTGCGGATGCGCTTGCGGGCGACCTTCGGCGGCTGGACGTTCTTCACGATTTAGGCGTACGTGTCGTGGGTGTCATGCATTACTCTGACAGCCCGTTTGGCACTATCTGCATGAGCTTCAACGGCAGTGCGTCGGGCATCGAGGTACGGGCTGGTAGGAAACGTGGTCTCACCGAACTCGGCGAAGAGCTCGTCGACAGGCTCGACGCGAATGACATGCTCATCGACGTAAGCCACGCTGACGAGGAGACCGTTATCGGCATTTGCGATCGTTCGCGCCGCCCGGTGATCGGCTCTCACACAGGCGCGCGAGCGCTCGATGACTTCCCCCGTTATTTGTCGGACCGCTCGATCACGGCGATCGCTGCGACTGGCGGTGTTATTGGGCTTTGGCCCTATCGCGCGCATGAGCGTGGCTCGGGTATGGAGACGTTAGACGACTTCGCCTCTCACGGTCGACACATTGCAAACCTCGTTGGAGCTGAACATCTGGCCATCGGCACTGACATGAACGGAGTGCCGTCGCTCATCGAGGGCTACGAGGGTCCACAGCACGTCTCGCGTCTCGTCGACGCTCTTGAACGCACCGGGTTCACGAGCGAGGACATTGACGGGATCATGGGCGGGAACGTGTTGCGGCTGTTGTAAGAGAAGTTGACACCTGTGCACGGCGCTGATAGCGTCGGCGACCATCTGGCTCACGGGAACGTTCGAATCCTTGTGCGCTCGAGTGCCGGGCGATGTTGCCCCACCGGAGATGAGGAATCGGATGGCCAGCCAGTCGTACCACAACGTGGCATCATCAGCATCCGCCATGGAGCGAACGCTCAATGCCGGCGATGGGATTGTGCGTCTTGCCCCGACCTGGGTACCCAGGGCATTTTGCACGCCGGGCCGTCGCATACGGCTGCACCCGGATGACTACTTTCCTTTCGAGCAATCACGCGGTGGAATCGATGAGCGTTGGCTGGCGTCTGCTGTTCGCGCCGACAACGGCCCGCTTACCGGGCCCTGGGAGGGATTGAGCCTGGTCGTTGATCCCGGAGGGGTGCTGATCCCGTTCGACGACTTCGTCAGCCATCACAAGGGGGAACTCATCGGCGACGGTTTGTGGGCCAAACACGGCGCGTGGCCGATGTACTCGAAGTTCTTCGATAACCTGCAGGCGCTACCGTTCCACGTTCATCACCGTGACCACCACGCGGCACTCGTGGACAAGCCCGGTAAGCCGGAGGCGTATTACTACTCACCGCACATGAATAATCATCTCGGTGAGCAACCGATTTCTTTTCTCGGCCTCCAGCCGGAAACCACGAAAGAACAAGTCAAAGAACATCTGATGAGATTCGGCGAAGGTGGCGACAATCGCATAACGGACCTTGCCCGTGGGTATCGCACGCAGCTCGGCACCGGCTGGGATATTCCGGCCGGGGTGCTCCATGCCCCGGCAAGCGTGTGCACGTACGAACCTCAGGTCGCGTGCGATGTGTTCTGCATGTGCGAGTCGTGGAGCAACAACCGCGAGGTTCCGGAAGAGTTGCTGTGGAAAGACGTTCCCGCCGGTCTGCACGGCGACTTCGACTTCATCGTCGAACTTCTCGACTGGGAGAAGAATGTTGACCCACACTTCGTCAGTAACCGCTTCATGACGCCGTACCGTACAACGCAGTCGACTTCCGACGGCAACGCCGCTTACGTCGAAAAATGGATCGTTTATCGTTCTTCGCGTTTCAGCGCGAAGGAATTGACCGTGAAGCCCGGTCAGACAGTGACGATCGCCGACCGCGCGGCCTATGGTGCTGTCGTCGTCCAGGGCAACGGACGGCTGGGAAGCCACGATGTGGCCGCAGCCACGCTCATCAGATATGGCCAACTCAGCCAAGATGAATTCTTTGTCTCCGACAGCGCTGCACGAGCTGGAGTGTCTTTCTCCAACCGCGGTGCGACCGACGACCTCGTGATCCTCAAGCACTTCGGGCCCGAGAACGAGGAACTCGGTCTGATTGCCTAACCAGTGAACGACTATCTCGCGTCCCGTCGGCGGCTGCTGCTAGACATGCACATTCCCGATTGGGACGACGAGTTTCTCGCCCGTTATGACCCGGCTGAGCTCGCGCGCCTTTATCAGCTGGCGGGTGCCGGCGGTGCTCTCGTGTATTGCAAGTCTCATGTGGGCCTCAGCTACTGGCCTTCGCCGGTCGGCGGCGTCCACCGCGCGGCGCGCGACCGCGACCTGGTCGGGGAGACGAAGGCAGCACTCGAAGCCGCGGGGATCGGCGTTGCCGCCTACCACAGTGTGATCTTCGACAATTGGGCCGCCGAGGAGCACCCGGCCTGGCGCGTTGTGCCGGCGACCCGCGAACTTGGATACGAGTGGGCATTACTCGGCCCTCGGTATGGCACATTGTGCCCGAACCAGCGAGCTTACGTCGAATACGAGAAGCAACAAATCACGGCTCTGCTCGACCGTTTCGACTTCGAAACGCTGTGGATCGACATGGCGTTTTGGACCGCGATTTGCGTGTGCGACGCCTGCGCGGACCGTTTCCGCTTTGAGCACGGTTTAGCGATCCCTCGGCACATCGACTGGCGCAGTGCTGATTGGACGACATTCCAGTCCGCGCGCGAGCGTTGGATCGCGGGATTCACCGAAGAACTTTTAGCGACAGCGCGCGCGGTGCGGCCCGGTATTTCGGTGACGCACAATCTGGCACCCGGGTTACGTGACTGGTCCAGGGGGCAGCGCAGCGAAGACGCGCGTCTCGACGACTTCGTCGCAGGAGATCTCTACGGTGGTTTTGACGAGCAGGTCTTCGTGCTCGGTCTCATGCGTGCGCTGCGCCGGGGCGTGCGTGCGGAATTCATGACGACGCGCACGAAGAACCTCTTCAATCACTCGAACACCAAGAGCCAGCACGAGATGCTCACGCAGGCTTACGCCGCAGTCGCGGCGGATACCGCCTTCTTGTTTATCGACGCCGTGGAACCTTCTGGCCAGCTCAACGAACTCATCTATGAACGCATCGGGATGGTTTTCGCAACGACAAGCATCTTCGATTCGGAACTCGGAGGGAACGAAATCACCGATGTTGCCGTGTACTATTCCGACGACTCGCGTATCGATGAGGCGGAGAACGGAAACCCGCGTGGTGCGCCTCACGGCGCAGGCGGTTCCCGCCACCAAGAGGCAGTCATGGGTGCCGTACGTGCACTCCGTCGCGGCCATATCCCGTTCTCGGTCGTCACCCGACTCGATAACGACCGCCTGGGAGAATTCACCGTCGTGGTGGTTCCGGATGCGCGTCGTATTTCTCGCGACGATGTCGCGGCGCTACGATCCTATGTCGCTCACGGCGGTCGGCTTTATGCGAGCGGCAGGACGTCGCTCTTGCTGAGCGACGGAACCGCACCGTCCGATTTTGCGCTCGCGGACGTCTTCGGGTGCCATCTCGTGGGCGTGGAGACGGGTCTTGTGGTTTATGTGCGACCGGAAACTCCTGACCTTCGCGACGCGGCGCAGCCAGAGGCGTACCTGCCAATCGGGCAGCGGCACATTTCATCGGCTGGGTCCGGCACTCCGCTGGACCTGCCGCGTGTCCGAGCGACAGACCGCGCACGCGTCCTCGCCCGCCTCACGCTTCCGTACGGCTATCCCGCGGACGGATCACTCGGCAGCCATGACTTCGCGAGCATCCATTCCTCGCCGCCGTGGGAGGACACCGAGTTTCCGTCGATCGTCGTTCATGACTTTGGCGCGGGCCGTGCGGTCTACTCGAGCGCGGCCCTTGAGGCAGAAGGCAGCCCCGAGCACGAGGAATCGTTCCGGCGATTGCTTCGAACCGAACTGGGTCTCGCGCCACGACTTACTGCGCGTGCGCATCCGGATGTCTGGGTCACGGGATTCGAACAGACACAGCGAAACCGCATTGTCGTCAGCGCCCTTCGCCTGGTCGAGGAGCCACCGGAGTCGCTCCTGCTCGTGACGCTGTGCCAGCGGATTCCGGATGGACAAGCATTGTCAGGTGCGCGCGATGTCGGTTCTGGGCGCCCGTGCCTCTGGCGCATGGTCGGTGACGTCGCAGAGATCGAGGTCCGGCTTGAACTGTTCGCGATGGTCGTCGTGGAACTGATGGGCACCGGTTCCTCGCCGCAGCGCTGAGCGGTCTGTGACAACCGGTCATGCCGAGACCTCACTGCACTCGACAAGCCCGTGGCAAACGTGTAACCTATGGAGTCAACCACAGAATTGAAACGATTCATATTTTGACATCCCTGTACAACGCCGTAGAGAGAAAGAGGCCAGTATGAAACACCGCAACAGAATTGTGACAGCGATTGCCGCCGTCGCAATAACGACCACTGTCCTGAGCGGCTGTGGCACGTCGAGCGAGCCGGCTCCCGCCGCCGAGAAGACGCTTACCCTTGCGGTGTCGTCCGACAGCCTGTGGGGATTCGTCCGTCCCGACCTTGGAACGCAGGTGCACCAGTCTGCCGCCTACTGGATGCCCCTCTACGACACGCTGGTCAAGATCACTCCCGACTTGAAGATCCTTCCCAACCTCGCAACGAAGTGGACATACAACGACGATCACACCGAGCTGACCTTAAAACTCCGCGATGACGTGAAGTTCACCGATGGCACGAAACTGGACGCCGATGCGGTAGTGGCGAACCTTCTCGCATTCCGCGACGGCGGGGGTGGCGAAGCAACTCAAGCGGCGAGCGCGATAGCAGACGCCAAGGCCAAGGATAAGACGACGGTTGTCATCACGTTCAAGCATCCCGATCCGAGCCTGTTGCCCGCGCTCGCGGCCACCGCCGGCGCGGTCTTCGCCCCCTCCGGCATCGACAACGCGAAGAAGGACAAGTCGGTTGTGCCCGTGGGGTCGGGCCCGTACCTGCTTGATGACAAGAACACGACTCCCGGCTCCATCTACACCTATGTGCGCAACAAGGACTACTGGGATGCCAAGTCCTATCCTTTCGACAAACTCGTCCTGCGCCCCATGGCTGACGTCGCGGCACGGATGAACGCACTCAAGGCCGGCGAAGTCGACGGTGCATCCGTCCCGGCGGCCAACGCCGCAGACGTCAAGGCCGGCGGACTCACGCTCAACAAGGGCATCGCCAATTGGGCGGGCTTGCACCTGTTCGACCGGCAAGGGGCGGTGGTTCCGGCCTTCGCCGACGCACGGGTGCGCAAGGCGATCAACATGGTTTTCGACAGGGAATCAATCGTCAAGAACCTGTATCAGGGCTACGGTGTGGCCAACAATCAGGCGTTCCGTGAGAGTAGCGCTGCGCACGTCCCGGGTGTGAAGGCCATGTACCCGTATGACGTCGAGGGAGCGAAGAAGCTCATGAAGGAGGCTGGGTATGCTGACGGGTTCGACATGTCGATCCCCGCCATTATCGGAAACCACGACGCGGTCATGCCGATCATTAAGCAGCAACTTGGCCTGATCGGCATCAGGGCGACTGTGGTTCCCTTCCAATTGGGTGACTACTTCAACGCGATCTTCGCCAAGAAGTTTGCGATTGCGTTCGTCTCACTGCCAAGCTTTGACGACTGGCGTGACGTCAAGGGCATGGTGACCCCGACCGCCCTGTGGAACGTGTTCAAGACCCAGGCGCCTGAACTCGACGCACTCATTAAAACGGCGAGCATGACCGAGGGCGCTGAGCAACAAAAGGCGTTCAAAGGCATTGGCAAGTACCTGATGGACAATGCCTGGTACGCCCCATGGGCAACTCCGTCCACCCTGTTCGCCACAAGCGATGCCATCACGGCGAAGCTGAGTCCCGGCCAGATTGAACCGCTCATCTGGGACATCAAACCGGCGAAGTAACAGCGCGCGTGCCGCGCCGCGATGGCAGCATTCATCGCGGCGCGGTATGCCGCCTGATACTGCCAGACGGCAGACCGCTCGTCAAAGCAATAGGAACCTTCAATGCTCGTATTCCTCGTCCGAAGGATCGCGGCCGGCATCGTGTTGATCGTCGTCGTCTCCGCGGTCACGTTCACGCTGATCTACGGCGACGGCAATCGAGTCGCCCGGCTCATCCTGGGGCCGAACGCGACCCAGGAAGAGGTCTACAACCGCGCTGCGCAGCTTGGGCTCCATGAGTCGCTTCCCGTGCAGTTCTTCGGTTGGTTCACCAACATGCTCCGTGGCGATTTGGGTCGCTCTTTCAGCGATAGCCGCTCTGTAATCGAGACGCTTTCGCTGCGAATTCCGGTCACTCTCACGCTGGTGTCCTTCACGCTTCTGCTCACCATCATTTTTGCTGTCGTGATCGGGCTTCTCAGCGCCTACAAGGGAGGCTGGGTCGATTCTTCGCTTCGCATCTTCGGAGTCTTCGGCTTTGCGACGCCACATTTCCTCATTGCGATTGTTCTGATCGTCGTCTTCTCGCTCAATCTGCATCTGCTGCCGGCGACGGGTTATGTTCCCCCGACGAGGTCACTGGAGAAATGGCTGGCGTCCCTCATCCTTCCCGTCGTCGCACTGGCCATCGGCACGATCGCTTCCGCGTCCCAGCAAGTGCGCGGTGCGGTCCGCGACGTTATGCGCGAGGACTACATACGCACCCTTCGCAGCCGGGGCATCCCGATCTCGGCGATCTATCTGCGTCACGCGCTCAAGAACGCGAGCGCGCCTGGGCTTACGATTCTTGCACTGCAGTTCATCGGTTTGCTCGGTGGCGCAGTCGTGATCGAGCGCGTCTTTGCCTTGCCGGGACTGGGGACGCTCATCATTGACGCTGCGCTCAAATCAGACATCCCCGTCATCATGGGAACCGTACTCTTCACCGTTGTCGCGGTTGTCGTCGTCAATATCGTCGTCGACCTCACCATTATGTGGGCCAATCCGAAGGCGATGAGCAGATGAGCGCCGAACTGGGTCTCCCGCCGACCGTTGATGTGCGAACCTTCGTTCGCGTCGGATCGATGCGACGCCTCGTGAGGATGCCTACCGTCATCATCGCGACGCTGATTCTTCTCACCGCGCTCTTCTTTTCGTTCTTCGGGGCGGCACTGGCTCCGTTTAATCCGAACTTCACGGTGCTGGAATTCGTCAACATCACCCCGTTCCACTCCGACTTCATCCTCGGCGGGGATCGCGCCGGCCGGGACATCCTGAGCCGGCTCATGTCCTCCACCGCGAACACGATCGGTGGGGCTGCAATCGCTGTGGCCGTCGCCACCATGCTCGGAGTGAGCACCGGGCTCATGGCCGGATACTACGGCCGCGTGATCGATGCTGTCGGCGCGTGGCTCTCCAACCTGCTTCAGTCCGTCCCTGGCATTATCGTGCTCATTGCGTTCTTCGTCGTCGCCGGTCCTTCTACCGTTCTGAGCATGATCGTGGTGGGCTTCCTCTTCACGCCGGTCTACTTCCGGCTCGTCCGCAACGTCGTCATCTCGGTCAAGAACGAGCTGTACGTCGATGCGGCGAAGGTGTCCGGGCTCTCCGACGTTCGCATCATCGGCAAGCATGTGCTGGTTGTGGTGCGTGCTCCCATCATCATCGAGATGGCCTACATCGCCGGCTTCGCGCTGGTGATCCAGGCCAGCCTCGAATTCATCGGACTCGGCAGTCCTGAGAGCCCCACCTGGGGAGGGATGCTCCAAGACTCGTTCAACGCCCTGTACATCTCGCCGCTCGCGATCCTGTGGCCCGCCTTGGCCATCGTGTTCACGGTGCTCGCATTCGTTTTCCTTAGCAACGCAGTGCGCGACACGCTGGGAGACCCGCGAAGCCATGTCGGGCGTACGCATCACGTCGCTCCCAGCGCGCAAGGCACGGCAGCTTCGGACGGACCGCAGGCCTCACGTGCCTTCCTTACCGTTGAGAACCTCTCGATCGCGTACCCGTTGTCGTCTGATCAGACGCGAACGGTGGTCAAGAACGTCGGGCTCGAGGTCGACCGCGGCGAGGTGCTCGGACTCGTTGGGGAGAGTGGATCGGGCAAGTCCCAGACCGCATTCGCCATTCTCGGGCTCCTCCCCGCAGAGGCCATCGTGTCCTCCGGTCGCATCAATGTCGGCGGTCGCCCGATGCTCGGGCTGTCGCAGAAACAGCTGAACGTCCTGCGCGGCACCAGAATCGCTTACGTGCCTCAGGAGCCTATGTCGAACCTCGATCCTGCCTTCACGGTCGGCCAGCAGTTCGCCTTCGCCATGCGCAAGAAGCTTGGACTTACCAAGGCTCAGGCGCGTCAACGGGCACTTGCGTTGCTCGCTCGCGTGAATATCCACGAGCCTGAACGCGTCCACGATTACTACCCACATCAGCTGTCGGGCGGAATGGCGCAGCGAGTGCTCATCGCCATCGCGGTCTCATGTGATCCGGAACTGCTCATCGCCGACGAACCGACGACCGCGCTCGATGTGACCGTGCAGGCGGAGGTCCTTGATCTGCTGCGCGACCTGCAACAGGAGCGGTCGATGGCCATGGTTCTCGTCACGCACAACTTCGGCGTCGTTGCCGATATCTGCGACCGGGTCGCCGTCATGAAGGACGGGGAGATCGTGGAGACCGGTGAGACCCGGGCGCTGATGAGTGCGCCGACGCACCCGTACACGCAGTTGCTCCTTTCCTCGGTACTGGATCACGCGCCGATTCGGGCGCCTCTCGAGTTCGGTGGCAAGGGGGCGACATGAGCGGCAATCACAACGTACTGTTGAGCATCCACGACCTCGAGGTGGAGTACCGACGCCGCGGGTGGCGTAGGCCGGCGAATCGGGTGCTGCACGGCATCTCGTTGCAGATCCGCGCGGGGGAGACGCTGGGTCTTGTGGGTGAGTCCGGATCGGGCAAGACGACGCTCGGGCGCAGCATACTCGGCCTCGTGCCTGTCGCCTCCGGCCGAATCGTTTACGACGACCGCGACATCACGCGCGTTTCTCGGAAGCAACGTCGCGGCTTGGCGAAGGAGATCCAGGTAGTGTTTCAGGATCCCTATTCCTCGCTCAACCCTGCGCTCCTGGTGTCCGACATTCTTTCCGAGCCGCTTCGGGCGGCTGGGATCGGCGGCAGCGAGGCGCGCGTCCGGGTTCGCGAACTTCTTGATCGCGTAGGGTTGCCGTCAGACGCGTCGCAGCGGTTTCCCAACGAGTTCTCCGGCGGCCAACGCCAGCGCATCGCCATTGCGCGGGCGCTGGCCACCCACCCCGAGTTCATGGTGCTGGATGAGCCAACCAGCGCCCTGGACGTGTCAATCCAGGCGCAGATCATGAACCTGCTGGCCAGGCTGCAGCGCGAACGCAACCTGACCTATCTGTTCATCTCGCACAACCTCGGCGTGGTGCGGCATCTCGCGGACCGGGTCGCCGTCATGTACCTGGGCCGGGTGGTGGAAATCGGGTCCACCGCCGAGGTGTTCAACAACCCGCAGCACCCCTACACCAAGGCGCTGCTTTCGGCGGTCCCGGATCCGGAGGACA
>JBDSDO010000057.1:0-10631 GCA_039920505.1 Terrimesophilobacter sp. | reverse complement strand
CATCGTCGCTCGCGTCGACGGCAGGTCGCATCCGAACGCCGGCGACAAGGTGTTCATCCTGCCGGAGCCGCACCACGTGCACGTGTACGACACCGAATCGGGCCTGCGCCTGAGCAAGAAGGCAATTGTCGCGAGCAAGTAGCGCACGTGCCTCGACGTCGAGCCCATCGCCCCTCTGGGTGATGGGCTCGACGTTTTCTGATCGTTAGGCTGGTGGTCGATGAGCGGGTCTTTAGACATCACGTCCGCAACAGTGGATCCTGCTCTCCTCGACCTGCCATGGAGTCTCCCGCTGGATGCCTGGCCCGACGAGACCATCGCAGCGCTGCCCAAGGGCATCTCCCGGCACCTGGTGCGGTTCGTCAGGCTCAGCGGCTACATCATCGCGGTCAAGGAGACCTCCGCCGAACTCGCGCAGCGTGAGTACGACCTGCTGCGCACTCTCCAAAAACTCGAGGTACCGTGCGTCGATCCGGTCGCGGTCATCACAGGCCGAACTGACGACACCGGACGCAGTCTCGAGTCCGCGCTGGTGACCCGGCATCTCAAATTTTCGCTCCCCTACCGTGCCCTGTACTCGCAGAAACTGCGACCGGATACCGCAACCAGGCTGATCGACGCACTCGCCGTGCTGCTCGTACGGTTGCACATCATCGGGTTCTTCTGGGGCGACGTGTCCCTGTCCAACACGCTGTTCCGTCGGGATGCCGGTTCCTTCGCCGCCTACCTCGTGGACGCGGAGACCGGACAGTTGCACGACACACTCTCGGCCGGACAGCGCGAGCACGACCTGGAAATCGGCCGCATCAACATCGCCGGAGAATTGCTCGACCTCGCAGCCGGGGGGCGCCTGGACGACGAAGTCGACCCGGTCACGGTGAGCGAGGGGATCATCGCCGCCTACCGCAGTCTCTGGAGCGAACTCACCGGCCCGGAATCGTTCGCTTCCACCGAGCGGTGGCACATCAACGAACGCGTTGAGCGGCTGAACAGCCTCGGCTTCGACATCGAGGAACTCGCGATCACGACGGACGCCGCAGGCGCCAAGGTGCGCATCCAGCCAAAGGTTGTCGACGCCGGGCATCACCAGCGGCGGCTGCTGCGGCTCACCGGGCTCGACACCGGCGAGAACCAGGCCAGGCGCCTGCTCAACGATTTGGACTCGTATGCTGCGGCGGTGCATCCGGGAAACACCGACGACGAGATGGTCGCCCACGAGTGGCTCGCCAAGGTCTTCGAACCAGTGGTGAGGGCAATCCCGCGAGAGCTGAAGGGCCGGCTGGAGCCGGCGGAAATGTTCCACCAGCTCCTGGAACACCGCTGGTACTTGTCCGAGGACGAGAACCGCGACATGCCACTGGCCGAAGCGCTCACCTCCTACATCGATAACGTGTTGCGCCACCGCAGGGACGAGGCGACACTACTGAATCCTCCTACCGGCGCGTTCACCATGCCATCCCCTGTGGTGAGCGCCAGTGGCCGGAACGAGAGCGACTGGCGCAACAAGGTTTGACAGCAGGTCAGCCAAGCAGGCGTTCCATACCGCGGCCCACGGCATGATCGAAAATGAGGTTGGTTTCGGTGTGGGCGACGGCCGGATGCCCGGCCAGGTTCTCCAGTACGAAGTCGCGCAGGTCCGCTGCATTTCGTGCGGCGACGTGCAGCAGGAAGTCGTCGACGCCTGCCATCTGAAACAGCGCGAGCACGCCGGGCCAGCTCGGTGCGGTGCGGCGGAACTTCTCGACCTCCTCCCTCATGATCGACACGAGCCGGATGGAGATCAGGGCCTGCAGCGTGATTCCGAGCGCCGCGACGTCGATGTCGGCGTGGTAACCGCGTAGGTAGCCCGCGGCGTGCAGCCGGCGCATCCGCAGCGACACTGTGGATTCCGCCACGCCGATCCGCGAAGAGAGCGCGGCCCCGGAAACCCGCGCATTCGCCGAGAGCGCCCGCAGGATGCCTCGGTCGATCTCGTCCAGTGAAGCGATCTTCGATTCCATGGCCAGCCACTCCTTTTTTGTCGCAGATTCTGGCATCGTTCCGGCCATTATCCTATGTTCTGCGATGGAACTTGCGTCCCGCGCTAGATTCTGTTTCGGTCAAGGTATGCTGCCATCGAATTCCCGCCTGGAAACCCGTGCCGTCCACGCCGGAATGGAGGGCCTGACGGAATCCGGCCTCCACGTGCCGCCGATCGACCTTTCGACGACCAACCCGCTCCCCAGCGTCGAGCTGGGCGGGGAGTCCTATGAGCAGCTCGCCGGAGGCGGCGATCTGCTACCGGGCCAGTCTGCGGTGTATCAACGACTTTGGCAGCCCGGCATCGCCAGGTTCGAGGACGGCCTCGCCGCGCTCGAGGGCGCGGAAGGCGCTGTCGCGTACGCTTCGGGAATGGCGGCCCTCACCGCGTGCCTCCTCGCGTCGGTCACCGCCGGCAAGCCGCACATCGTGGCGCTGCGGCCGCTTTACGGCGGAACCGATCATGTATTGGACAGCGGCCTGCTCGGCACGACGGTGACCTGGACCGACCTCGACGGCGTGGCCGGAGCGATCCGCGAGAACACGGGCCTCGTGGTCATCGAGTCCCCTGCCAACCCGACGCTCGAGTTGATGGACATCGCGCGCGTGGTGAAAGGCGCCGGAACGGTTCCGGTGTTGGTGGACAACACCTTCGCCACTCCGATCCTGCAGCGGCCGATCGAGCTCGGCGCCACTCTCGTACTGCACAGCGCCACCAAGTACCTCGGGGGCCACGGCGACGTCATGGGTGGCGTCGTCGCCGGCAACAAGGACTGGATCCGGCGGCTGCGCCACGTGCGCGCACTGACCGGCGGCCTGCTGAACCCGTTCGCGGGATACCTGCTGCACCGCGGACTGCGGACCCTTCCGGTGCGCGTGCGCGCGCAGCAGGCAAGTGCTGACGAACTCGCCCACCGGATGCAGGGCCATCCCGCGCTGTCCCGGGTGTTGTACCCGTCGCTTCCCGGGTGCGATCCTGCGGGGCTGCTGGGCACGCAGATGGACGGTCCGGGATCGATGATAGCGATCGATCTGGTCGGCGGCTACGCCGCCGCCGTCACCTTCATCGAGTCGTTGCGCCTGGTCACCAATGCGGTGTCGCTCGGCGGCGTCGACACTCTCGCACAGCATCCGGCTTCCCTGACCCACCGCCCCGTCGCGCCCGAGGCACGTCCAGGCGGCGGCATCGTGCGCATTTCGGTCGGTCTCGAGCACGTCGACGACCTGGCGGCGGACATCCTGGCTGCCCTCGACCTGGTATCCGGCGAGAACCCGGTTTCGGCGACGTCGCCGGCTGCCGAGCATCTCATTCTGGATACTCGCGAGCCGCAACCGACGGTCTAGTCAGTCGAAGGCCATCGCCTCCACTGACCTCGCGTCGGCAGCGAAAGTGAACGTCGCCCGGATGAAGGTGCCGGCGAGTGCCCGAGGCAACCAGTGTTTTGCGTCGTCCCACATTTCTGCCAATGGCAGTTCACCGATCGGGAACCACTTGGGGGCGAGCTCGTTCGACTCGACAGGCTCGCCGGACCACTGGCGGCACAGGAACGCCCACGATTTCTGGCTGAATTCCGGCCGATGCGGGAACGGATAGCACAGCTCGCCGATCGGGATGAAGGCGTCCGGCTGCACCGTGAGCCCGACTTCTTCCATCGTCTCGCGGACGGCGGCGTCCAGCGGGGATTCGCCCGGCTCCAGCTTGCCGCCGGGGGCGACCATCGTTCCCAGTCCGAAACCCTTCTTCTTCCGCCCCAGCAGCACCTCTTCCGATTCGGCTTCCCCGCGGATGAAATAGCAGACACACACTTCGGGAAGAGCCATGCGACAAGCGTAATTCACCCTGGCCGGCCGGGTCAGAAGCGATAGTCGTCTTGGGCGACCCAGCGCACGCCGCGCCGGTGGCTGAGCAGGATGGCGCGTACTGCCACACCTGCCTGGTCGAAGGTGTCGTGAATCGCCAGCGCCCATTCCCGGTCTGCGCTGGTGAGCGCGGCATCCGCGTACCGTTCGATCACGACGATGACAGCGCTCGCCGCCTCGACTTCCATCGCCTCGTGCAGTTGCGCGGCGATGGTGCCGAGGAAGGCGTCGGGCCTTGTGGGCAGTTCGCCGACCGGGATGACGAGGGGCAGTTGCACCTGTTCGTCGTCGAGGAACAGGAACCAGAGCTGATGCTGGATGGCGCGGCCGATGAGGTCCGCGACTCGCTCCTGCACGAGACCATCCGTTGTCAACGGTTGCAGCCGCGTCTCTTCATAGTTGGGAGGTATCATCCGCCCATTGTCGGGTGCCACGCGCGCCCCGCCGGCCGACAGCATCCGTTCGGTGCAGAACTTTCGTCCGTCACCCGCTGAGGAGGAGACGCGACGGGGCGTTTGTCAGGTGCCGATACCGAAGAGTCCGATTATCAGCGCCATCACGGCATAGGTGACCAGCTCGTGGGAGATGTTGAGCACCGTCAGTGCCGGCGGCCGGTTCTCGAAGGCGTCGTGGGTGACGAAGCGCGCGGCGGTGAATCCGGCCCAGAGGATGATCGCGGTGACCAGGCTGTTGACCAGGAAGCTGCCGCCGTAGAACTCCTGGGCGATGGCTGCTGCGCCGGCGAGCACCCAGGCGCTGACGAAGCTGACGATCACAGTGATGACAATCGCGCGGACCGCGTTGGCGGGAGCCTCCACTCGCGCGGCCTTCTCCCACCAACTTCCGAAGACCCTCGGTGTGTACCAGATGGTGCCGACGACCATTGTCGACAGCGTCGCGACCAGGACCGCCCAAATGTTGATCTCAGGAATCATGCTGTGGCCTCTCCGTTGAAGTTTTCGCAGCTTAGCCTCCCCGGTCACCTTGGAGTGCGACCGCCACTCCTCCACAGCCGATCACTTCCCTGAATTGTCGCGAGCTTTGGACCGTGCGCAGGATGGTGTCCGCGGCCACTGGCAAGCTAGAGCCGTGCCCGAACCAAGCAGTGCTACCGCAACCGACACCCGCTCGGCGGCCATCGGCATCCTGCGCACCCTTGTGGGACGCGACGACGCCCAGTTCCACGATGGGCAGTTCGAGGCTATCGAAGTACTTGTGGACCAGCGTCGCCGGGCGCTGGTGGTGCAGCGCACCGGTTGGGGCAAGTCAGCCGTCTATTTTGTGGCCACTCTGCTGTTGCGCGGCCGAGGTGCCGGCCCGACGATCCTGGTCTCCCCTCTGCTCGCGCTGATGCGCGACCAGATCGCCTCGGCCGCGCGCGCTGGTGTGCGGGCGGTCGCTATCAATTCGTCGAACCAGCACGAGTGGGATGAAGTGCTCACGAAACTAGGTGACGACGAAGTCGATGTGCTGCTGGTCTCACCTGAGCGGCTCAACAATCCGACGTTCCGGGACCAGCAGCTGCCTGACCTGATCGCCAGGGCCGGAATGCTCGTGGTGGACGAGGCGCACTGCATTTCCGACTGGGGGCACGACTTCCGCCCGGACTATCGACGGCTTCGAGAGTTGATTGGCCAGCTTCCGGCCGGCATTCCGGTGCTTGCGACCACCGCGACGGCGAACAGCCGGGTGGTGACGGATGTCGCAGAACAGCTCACGGGCACTACCGCGGAACGCGGGGTTATCACCATCCGCGGACCACTCGCACGGGCATCCTTGCGCCTCGGCGTGCTCACGCTACCGGATGCCCGCAGCCGGCTGGGCTGGTTGCTGGAACACCTGGAGGAACTGCCCGGCAGCGGCATCATCTACACGCTGACAGTGGCCGGCGCGCAGGACACCGCGCGTCTGCTACGGGAGGCAGGACACAACGTTCGCGCCTACACCGGTCAAACGGATACTGCCGAGCGCGAAGAATCCGAAAACCTGCTCAAGGGCAACCGGGTGAAGGCGCTCGTGGCCACCAGTGCGCTCGGCATGGGGTTCGACAAACCCGATCTTGGCTTTGTGCTGCACCTGGGCGCCCCGTCCTCCCCCGTCGCGTACTACCAGCAGGTCGGACGCGCTGGGCGGGCCACGGCCAACGCCGACGTGCTGCTCCTGCCCGGCGCGGAGGACGAAGGGATCTGGAAGTACTTCGCTACCGCCTCCATGCCCGATGAAGCGCGCGCGAAGGCGGTCATCGTCGCGCTGGCCGAAGCATCCGGTCCACTGTCCACTCCAGCGCTGGAAGCCCGCGTGAACCTCAAACGCACGCCGCTCGAACTGCTGCTCAAGGTGCTCGACGTGGACGGCGCGGTGCAGCGGGTGAGAGGCGGCTGGATCGCCACGGGCGAGCCCTGGACCTACGACGCCGAGCGATACGACCGCATCTCCACCGCCCGCACGGCCGAGCAGCACAACATGCTCGAATACGAGCAGACCAGCGGATGCCGCATGGAATATCTCCAGCGCGCCCTCGACGATGAGACTGCCGCCCCCTGCGGCAGGTGCGACAACTGCGCGGGAGTCTGGTACCCGACCGGCGTGGCAACGGATGCGCGGGCGTCTGCCGCCTCCTCGCTGGACCGTGTCGGCACCGTGCTCGACCCGCGGGCACTGTGGCCGCAGGGAGCGGATCGGCTCGGCGTACCGCTGCGTGGCAAGATCGCCGCCGACGAGCGGATGCTCCAAGGCCGTGCGCTGGCGAGACTCACCGACCTCGGCTGGGGAAATACGCTGCGTGAGGTGTTCGCTCCGTCGGCGCCGGATGCGCCGGCATCGGCGGCTGTGCTGGCCGCCTGCGTGCGCGTGCTGGCGGACTGGACGTGGGACGAGCGGCCTGCCGCTGTGGTGTCGATGCCGTCGCGGCGGCATCCGCTGCTGGTCGAATCGATTGCGCGGGGGTTCGCGGAGGCGGGCCGGTTGCCGTACCTGGGCGCTCTCAGCCTCGCAAATGGCGGGCCAACGGGCACGTCGGGCGGGAACAGCGCGTACCGTCTTGCGAGCGTCTGGTCGGCGTTCGGCGTCGACGCGAACCTCACGGACCTGGTGGCGGCAACGAACGGCCCCGTGCTGCTGGTGGACGACCTGGCCGACAGCCGGTGGACGCTGACCGTGGCGGCACGCCTGCTGAGGCGTGCCGGGGCGTCGAACGTTCTACCGTTCGTGCTGGCGCTGCGGGGGTAATTGCGACTCAGACGAGCTCGGCGCTCCCAAAACGGACTCGGCGCACCCGAGATTTCCGGCGCGGGGACGCGGTATCGGGCGCGGGGAGTCGCGGCAGGATCGACCACCGGACGGAACGCGGCCACCCGGCAGGACTCGAGCGATGGACTACTTGGCCGCGCGCTGCTTCGCGATCTCGTAGAGCGTGACCGATACGGCGATGCCCGCGTTGAGCGACTCCGTCGACGCGCTGATCGGGATGGAGACCACCGCGTCACAGGTTTCGGTGACCAGGCGGGACAATCCCTTGCCCTCGCTGCCGACGACGATCACGAGAGGCTCCGTCGCCCAGGTCAGACCGGGCAGCGGTACGTCGCCGCCCCCATCCAGACCGAGCACGAAAACGCCGCGTTCCTTGAGGTCCTTCAGCGCCCTGGTGAGGTTGCTGGCCATGGTCACCGGAGTGCGCGCGGCCGCTCCGGCCGAAGTCTTCCACGCTGCGGCGGTCATCCCAACCGAGCGGCGTTGCGGGAGGATCACGCCATGACCGCCGAACGCGGCCACGGAGCGGATGATGGCACCGAGGTTGCGGGGGTCGGTCACACCGTCCAGTGCGACAAGCAACGGCACCTGTCCACGGGAGATCACCTTGTCGAGCAGTTCCAGCGGATGCGTGTACTCGTACGGCGGCACCTTGAGGGCCAGTCCCTGGTGCACCGAGTCGAACCCCGCCATCCTGTCGAGTTCCGGACGCATCACTTCGAGGATCGGCAGGCCGCGCTTGGTGGCCAGCGACATGACCTCCTTGACCCGGTCGTCGTATTCGATCCTGGTCGCCACATACAGCGCGGTGGCCGGGATGCGCGCCCGCAGCGCCTCAAGGACCGAGTTGCGACCGGTCACGACTTCGAACTCATCTTTAGGTTTAGGCCGACGCCCGCCTGGCTGACGTCCAGCAGGACGTTGGTCACGCCCGGACGAGTGTTGGTCGCGACCGGAACCACGCTGGTCGCGGCCGTAGCCGCGATCGGGGCGTTCGGCGGCGCGAGAGTCACCGGCGCGTTTGGTGCCGCCAGCGACCTCGTAGCGTTCCTTCGCCGCCTTGCGTTTGCCGGCCGGGTGGTACGGCCGATCCTCGGCCTTCGGGGTGGGGCCGTGACCTTCGAGCGCCTGCCGCCCCTGTCCGCCGGAACCGACCTGCGGGCCCTTGCGGGTCTTCCGCACCGCGCCCGCGCGCGGCTTGTTGCCTGGGTTTTTCATGACTCAAGACTCCAATGCGACCCTGTCGGGGTGTCTTCGATTTGTACGCCGGCGGCGGCCAGCTCTGCGCGGATGCGGTCGGCGGCGGCGAAGTCGCGTCTGGCGCGTGCCGCTTCCCGATCCTGGAGGAGTGATTCCACCAGCGCTGTGAGAGCAAGGCTAGCCGGTTCGGTGGAGGCGCTCTGCCATGCCGGGTCGAGCGGGTTGATGCCGAGGACATCCGTCATTGCGAGCACCTGCCCGCGCAAGGTTGCGGCCGCGCCCAGATCTTCGACGTCGAGGGCGGCATTCCCGGAACGGACATGCTCGTGCAGCACGGCGAGCGCTTGCGGAACGGCCAGGTCGTCGTCCATCGCCTCGGCGAATTCGTCGGGGACGACCATGACTCCGCTGCCAGCGAATCGGGTCTCGGCCAGCCGCCGGTCGGCGCGGGTGAGGAACACCTCGATGCGCTCGAGTGCCGCTTCCGCCTCGACCAAGGCGCCGTCATGGTAGTCGATCGTGGAGCGGTAGTGGGCCGCACCGAGGTAGTAGCGCACGACCAGTGGCCGGGCTTGGTCGAGGAACTCGGAGGCGAAGATCGAGTTGCCGAGCGACTTGCTCATTTTCTGCCCCGACACGGTGACCAGTCCGTTGTGCACCCAGTAGCGCGCGAAGGCGTCACCGGCGGCGTTCGACTGTGCGAGCTCGTTCTCGTGGTGCGGGAAGCGCAGGTCAAGGCCGCCGCCGTGGATGTCGAAACTGGCCCCGAGATATCTCGCGGACATCGCCGAGCACTCGATGTGCCAGCCCGGCCTGCCTCCGCCCCAGGGGGACGGCCAACTCGCCGACGTCGGCTCGCCAGTCTTGTGGCCTTTCCACAGGGCGAAGTCGCGCGGGTCCCGTTTGCCGCGAACGTCGGCATCCGTCGCCTGCGACATGTCGTCAGGGTTCTGCCGGGTGAGTTCCCCGTAGGCAGGCCACGACTGTGTGTCGAAGTACACGTCGCCGGAGCCATCGTCGGCAGGATAGGCGTGCCCAGCCTCGATGAGTCGGCCAATGAGCGACTGCATCTCGCCGATGCTCGCGGTGGCGCGGGGCTCATAGGTGGGGGCGAGGATACCGAGGGCTCGATATCCGGCGGTGAATTCGAGCTCGTACCGGTAAGCCAGCGCCCACCACTCCTCCGGACGCGCCGAATCTGCCAGATCGCCCGCCGAGGCGAGAATCTTGTCGTCGATGTCGGTGACGTTGCGCACCAGCGTGACCCGGTAGCCGCGATAGGCGAGCCAGCGCCGCCACTGGTCGTACACGAGCGCGGAGCGGAGGTGGCCGATGTGCGGGGACGACTGCACCGTCGGGCCGCAGACATAAATGCCGATCTCGCCTTCGACAAGCGGAATGAGGTCGGTCAGCGTCTGGGACCTGGAGTCGAAGAGGCGCACTGTCACGAGGTCAAGCTTAACGACCTGGACGTCGACCCCGTCACAGAAGACGACCCAGGCGACGACCTAGGAGGCAAGCACCTCGTCGAGAACTGTGGAGGCTTGGGTCTCGTCGGTCTTCTCCGCGAGCGCCAACTCCGAGATGAGGATCTGGCGGGCCTTGGCGAGCATCCGTTTCTCCCCTGCGGAAAGCCCGCGGTCCTGATCGCGGCGCCACAGGTCGCGAACAACCTCGGACACCTTGATCACATCGCCCGACGCCAGCTTTTCCAGGTTGGCCTTGTACCGGCGGGACCAGTTGGTCGGTTCTTCGGTGAACGCCGCCCGGAGCACTTCGAAGACCTTATCGAGGCCGTCCTGGCCGATGACATCGCGAACGCCCACCAGGTCGACGTTTTCCGCGGGCACCTCAATGGTCAGATCGCCTTGCGTGACCCGCAACTTGAGATAAAGCTTCTCCTCGCCTTTCACCATTCTGGTTTTGACTTCAGAAATTGTCGCCGCGCCATGATGGGGATAAACGACGGTTTCCCCGACCTCGAAAAGCATAGATAGGACTCCCTATTATTAGCACCAGGCTACCACAGGGCCATTCTGTGCGGCCGGGTTGACTTCGGTCGCCTAGCGGGGAACCGGTAGGCTACAGGGGCAGCAACTTCGAGCCGGACGCTCGGCTGCGAAGCGAATTGGGTCTCTTTGTTCTGGAGGATTTTGTGACAGCACGCGGCGCCACGATCGCGCTTCTAGCGGCAGTAGTGCTGGTTGGCACCTCGGCGTGCACGTACATGACGCCACAGAGCACCGTGAAGATCAGCAACGTTTCCGAGGGCATCAATGCCACTGTCGGAGCGATTGAGGTGC
>JBDSDO010000056.1:0-27237 GCA_039920505.1 Terrimesophilobacter sp. | reverse complement strand
AGTGCGATCGCCATCCCCAGCGGGCGGCAAATTTCGGATGGCGGCACACTCGTGAAATGCCGGTGCGGGTCCACGAGATCCGACAGCTCAACGTCCTGTTCCACTAGCGCGGCTGGTTGCGGCCGGTGGGCTCGTTAGTCATGTGCTTATGATGCGGCTCACCGATGTCGGCCGATAGGGTCGAAAGTCACTAGCGAGCCTCGCATGATCACCTGCCGCCCGGGTGTGTCGGGCGAGGGTCGGTCATGGCGCCGGATCCCGACCGACACGGCCGATGACGGGACCTTAGGCCCTAGAGGTTGCCATACTTGCGGTTATTGACTAGATGTCAGTGGCACGCGGTGTGTGCTTCACAAGCGGGAGGTTAACCGGAAACATGGAATCTTCATCCGGACAGCACAACATTCCAGCGGCTGATATCGGGGCCGGTGGAACGCGGATGAGCTTTCGCGACGAGTTGGACAGCAAGCGCTACAGCGTTGTGGACGAGGATTGGGCCGGCGGAGTGCCGGCGCAATACGGCGTTGCACCGCGCATCCGGATCGGTCGGGACAAGTGGTTCAATCTGCTCTGGCTGATTCCCATTGGCTTGTTGCTGCTGATCGTTGGAATCGCCGTGGCCAAGGGCCTGCGCGAGCTACCCGCAATCCAGGACTTCATGCAGCAGTTCCCCGGAACGTCCAAGCTCCCCGACGGTGCGCCAGTCGGCTTCCCCGCCTGGCTCGGATGGCAGCATTTCTTGAACGCGTTCCTGATGATCTTCATCATCCGGTCCGGGATCACCATCATGGCGGACCATCCCCGGTTCTACTGGACCAGGCACTCCACCCCGGGCAAGGACTGGTTCCGGATGCAAAAGCCGGTGCCCAGCGACCCGCTGTACACGGCAAAAGCAGACTCGATCACGTTGCCGGACGGCGTCGGACTGCCGGGACGTCGCCACTCCATCGGTCTGGCCCGGTGGTGGCACCTGGGCGTGGACACGCTGTGGCTGCTCAACGGCATCGTGTTCTTCATCCTGATCTTCGCCACCGGGCAGTGGATGCGTCTTGTGCCGCTGCACTGGGACGTCATTCCGAACTCCATCTCGGTGGCAATCCAGTACTTGTCGCTGGACTGGCCGACCGAGTCCGGCTGGGTGAACTACAACAGCCTGCAATTGATCGCCTACTTCATCACCGTCTTTATTGCCGCCCCACTGGCGCTGATCACGGGACTCGGTATGTCACCGGCGCTGTCCACGCGGTTCCGGGCGATCAGCTCGAAGTTCAGTATTCAGGTGGCCAGGTCGCTACACTTCTTCGTGCTGTGCTGGTTCATCATGTTCATCGTGGTGCACGTGACATTGGTGTTGACCACCGGGGCGCTGCGCAACATCAACCACATGTATGCCAGCCGGGACGACGAGACGTGGGTCGGCTTCTGGATCTTCGCCGCCTCTCTGGTTGTCATGATCGTCGCCTGGGTCGCGGCGACACCGTTCACGTACCGCCACCCGCGCGTCGTGCAGAAGATCGGCTTCGCACTGATCGGCCCGGCGCAGCGTCTGTTCGAACACATCGACTCCAAGCCCGGCCAGTACACCGAGAAGGACATCTCGCCGTACTTCTGGCACAACGGCAAATACCCCGAAACCGAGGAGTACAAGCAACTCGAAGAGGGCAACTTCGCCGACTACAAGCTGGTGGTCAACGGCCTGGTCGACAACCCGGTCGAGTTGGGTCTCGACGAATTGCGAGGCCTTGCCTATCACGACCAGATCACACAGCACTTCTGCATTCAGGGCTGGTCCGGTGTCGCGAAGTGGGGCGGGGTCTCCATGCAGACCGTCCTTGATCTGGTGAAGCCGAAGCCCGAGGCGAAGTGGGTCATCTTCTACTCGTTCGCCCACGGTCCGGATGGTGGCATCTATTACGACGCGCAACCGATCGAGCAGATGAGCTACAAGCTGACGATGCTCGCCTATGACATGAATGACGCGCCGGTGTCGTTCGGGCACGGTGCGCCGCTTCGGCTGCGCAACGAGACCCAACTCGGGTTCAAGCTCGTCAAGTGGATCAAGGGCATCGAGTTTGTGGAGGACTTCTCGGAGATCGGCGGCGGCCTCGGCGGGTACAACAACGACCACGAGTTCTTCGGCTATCGGCAGTCCATCTAGTGTTCTAGGTGTTGTTCCCATTGACGTTGTGAATGCGGTCGATGGGTGATTTGACCCGGGTGACGGTGATGCCATGGCTGGCGTGGAAGGCGCAGGCTCGTTCCCAGAACCCGGCCGTGGTCTCTTTTTTGTGGTCTTCGATCGCGGAATGCAGGAACGCATGCCCCGGCCGACTGGTTTTCTTCACCCGATTCCCGGCGGCCCGTCCGAGAGTGCGATGCCCGCCACCATCGGGGATGCGACCCAGCTTCTTCACGTCGACATGGACCGTGTCTCCGAGGTTTTCCTTCTGGTAACGCACCGGTTTGGTTTAGCTCACGCCACGCTCACAACCTGTGTGGGAACAACAACTAGCCTCCCCAGGTTGACAGGCCGACCGAGGCGGTCCCCAATGAGTACCTTTGTCGAAGATTGCTGTCAGTCAGCGTCGACTTCTATGCCGAAACCTGCTGCTTCGCCTTCACTGGCGCCTGGACGATGATCGGCACGCCGGCTTGGTGCAGCAACCCGGAGGTGACGCTGCCGAGAACGGCGGCCTGAAGAGTGGGTTGACCGCGCGTTGCCATGACCACCAGCACGTCGCGCCGACCCTCAAGGTAGTTGGTGATCGAGGTCACCGGATCGCCGTGCAGCACGTCCCAATCCGCCTCGACGCCGTATTCTCGTTCCAGATCGCGAGCATGCCAACGCACGTAGGAATCCTCTAATACGTCGTAGGACGCGAGGAGCGGATCGATTCTTGCGTTGGCCGGAAGCACCTGCACCACCACCAGGCTTGCCTTGAGGGCGCGAGCCCAGCCCGCTGCCTCCGCCTGCATGGTTTCCGAGAGTTTGGTGCCGTCTAGCGGCAGCAGCACTGTCGTGATTTGGACCGGGTCATGGTGTTCGTCAGCGTCGCCGCTGGGCCGATAGACGAGCACGGGGATGTGGCCGGCGCGCACGACATTGCGAGCAACGCTGCCCATCAAAGCGTTGAGACGGTCGCCGCGTCCGTGTGAGGTGATCGTGACGAGAGTGTCAGGGACGCGTTTGACTTCGTCCAGAATGTCCTCGGCAACGTCGCCGCTGCTGCTGACCGAGCGGCCTTCGACGCCGAAGTGGGCGGCGAGGTCCTGAACGTATTTTTCTACTTCCGCCTTCTTCGATTCCTTCTCGACGACGCGCAACAACGTGAGTTCTGCACCGGTTGTTTTGGCTATTCCGAGGGCGTAGGGAATGACTTCCTCGGAAAATGTCGAACCATCCACCGGTACCAAAATGCGGTCGTACATGAGTGCCCTCTCCTCGAACTGTGTGCGTTCACGCTACGTTCTGGCGCGGCAGCTTCGTAGGGCCATTAGTCCTTACCGATCGCGGGTTTTTTGGATGGCTATGGCGGGCCCCCAACGGTTGCACTCTCTGTCGGCTCAACGACAGCTCGTTCGGGACCTTCGGCCCTACAGGTGCCGAGTCTTCGCTGGAAGAGTCGGGCGAGAATCACACCCACGGAGGGAGTCGCAGACCATGGCCACAGACAGAGATCCGATCAGCGTGTTGAACCGTGACGAGGCCTGGAAGCTCTTGGCGAGGCGCTCCGTAGGACGTCTCGCGGTGAGCGTATCGGGCCAGCCCGACATCTTCCCCGTGAACTTCCACGCCGACGAGACGTCGATTGTGTTCCGTACCGCTCCCGGCAGCAAACTGCTAGACGTCACTATCAACATGGCCGTCGCGTTCGAAACCGATGGTTACGACACCGACGAGGCGTGGAGCGTGGTGGTCAAAGGGACCGCCCGTGTTCTGGAGAAGCAGGCCGAGATCTTTGCCGCAGAGGGCCTTGGCCTGCGGTCCTGGATTCCGACGGTCAAGCCGATCTTCGTTCGTATCGTTCCCACAGAAGTGACTGGACGACGATTCCAATTCGGGCCAGAACCCGAGTCTGACCCGTACTAGCTCGCGAGTCGCTCGACGGACGCACACGCGGGACCTTCGGCCCTGTGGTGCGCAGTGCGGCCCGCCTAGCGTGAAAGTAACGGATGCCGTTCTCGGCACGAGGCAAAGGATGATAGCCATGACGAACACACAGCTGCACGAGCTCACTCAACCGCTCCGCGACGAGCACGCAGAACTGGTTCCACATATCGCAGCGCTGGCGGCGGCCGGCGACGCGGTGAGCCGTGTTGACGTAACGGAGCTGCGGACGATGGTCAACGCGTCGTATGAGTTTCTTGCTGACGAACTCATCCCGCACGCCCATGCCGAAGAGGCGGCACTGTATCCGGTGGTGCAGCGGGCCGTTGGCGCGCCGGAGATGACCGCCACGATGGCGCGCGACCACGTGGAGGTTGGTTCCCTCACCGCCGAACTAGCGGCGTTACGGGACAGGTTGCAGGTCGCCCCTTCGCTTGACGATGACCTTGCCAACGGGCTGCGGCGCGTGCTCTACGGCCTGCACCACCTCGTGAAAGTCCATTTCGCCAAAGAGGAAGAAGTGTATCTTCCGATCCTTGAGGCGCATCTCAGCGGCGCCGAGGCGCAACGGGTGTTCGCCGACATGCATGCTGCCTCGCATCACGGGAACCCGTGAAGTCACACCGGTTGCTGCGTTCTGCCACATTCGCGCCGGAAAACCAGTAACAGAAAGCCAGGAGAGACGATGAGCGAAACTATCGTAGTGGGCGTGGAGGGCACTGAACCCAGCCGAGTTGCCCTGCGTTGGAGCATGAAGCGGGCGGCGGCGACCGGAGCAGGCGTGCGTTTGGTCACGGTCGTTGACAGCGAATGGGCCGGCGTGGGTGCTCGTATCCTGAAAGACCTGCGCGCCGACGCAGGGCACCTTCTCGAACGCGAGGCCGAGTATGCCCGCTCGATTGCTCCCGGCGTGTCGGTGGACACCGAGTTGCGCGAGGGCGACCTGATGGACGAACTCATCGCAGCATCGGAAGATTGCGATCTGATCGCCGTAGGAACACACAAGACCGGATTCATCCACGGCAAAGTGTTCGGCTCTCGCAGTCTGCAACTGGCCGCCGCCGCGCATTCGCCGGTGGCCATCGTGCCCCAAACGTCCCGACGGGATGGACAGGGCATCGTCGTCGGTATCGACGAATCGGACGCCGGACGTTCGGCCATCCGATTCGCCGCCACCGAGGCGGAGCGGACGGGGCAGCCTCTGATCTTCCTCCGGGCCACCGACGCCCCCGGCGTCCCCGAAGACCGCGATGACGAACAGCGGGAACGCGACCGCTACTTCGAGCGGCAGACCAAGGCGATATTCTCCGACGCGAGCGACATCGCGAAGTCGGTGGACCCCACCGTCGAAGTCAGGGCGCGCAGCGTGCGGCGCCCGGCCGCGGAGGCGCTCCTGGACTCTTCAGCCGGTGCCGACCTGCTGGTGATCGGCAGCTCGCGGCGTGAGGGTTCGGCCAGTCGGATGCTCGGATCGGTTAGTCACGATGTGCTGATCAATCTCGTCGGGCCCACGATTGTTGTCCAGGGGGTCGATCGATGATCGCCGCGGACGAGACGAAGCGCCGCATCATCGTCGGCGTCGATGGCTCACCGTCCTCAATCGACGCACTTCGATCGGCTGCTCGTATCGCCGCCGCGTTGGAGTGTCCTCTCGAAGCGATCGGCGTGTGGGTGTATCCACCGGTCTTCGAGGCTAACCCACCGGTGCAGCGGGAGTTGGAGGAAGATGCTCAGCGCACGGTCGACTCCGCGGGCGCAGTCGTGTTCGGCGGCGAGTTCCCCGCTTGGTTCACGGCCACTACGCGGCGTGGAGCACCTGCTCGCGTGCTCATCGAGGAAAGTGCTGGTGCCGGGATGCTCGTGCTGGGTTCCCGAGGCCACGGTGGGTTCGTCGGAATGCTGCTTGGCTCAGTGAGCAACGCGTGCGTTCAGCACGCGCAGTGCCCGGTCCTGATCGTGCGCCACAGTTCCGCCGGCTGATTCGCTGGGGCCGCTTCCACGCTCCATCTGGGCTACACTCCGCTACGTGGATGCACACAGTCTCGTGGTATCGGCCAGTGGTGGCACCGTGTCACAAGTCCGCCTTCAATCGCTTCTCAGAGCAAACCAGGCAGTCGCAGAACATCTCGACCTGGCCACCGTGCTGCGGCGGATCGTCGAAACAGCGGTGGAGCTCGTCGCCGCGCAGTACGGTGCGCTCGGCGTGCTTTCGCCGGATGGCCGCCTTGAGCAACTTGTCCAGGTGGGGATGTCCGCCGCGGAAGTTGCCGCCGTCGGTCACCTGCCACGCGGACTAGGTTTGGTCGGCGCGCTGTTGGACGATCAACGCCCGATTCGCTTGCGGCATCTGGCTGACGATCCGCGCTCCGTCGGCATCCCGACCGGCCATCCGCCGATGGACAGCTTTCTCGGTGTACCGATTCAGGTGCACGGCACCACGTACGGAAACTTGTACCTGACCAACCAGGCATCCGGTCAGTTCAGTGAGGAGGACGAAGACCTTGTCGCGGCGCTGGCGGCCACCGCCGGGTTCGCCATCGACCACGCCAGGCTCTTTGCGGAGACGCAGCAGAGGCAAGCCTGGGCGGTGGCTTCTGCTGAGGTCACCGCCGCGCTCCTGTCGTCGGAGCCGGGGGACCCCCTCGGGCTCCTTGCTGCCCGGACCCTTACCCTGTCCAACGCTGACCTGGTGTGTGTCGTGCGGCGAACGGACGACCCGACGCGCCTGGTCATCGAAACTGCTCGAGGTGACGGCGACGACGTCTTGGAGGGCACCGCGTTCCTGGCGGCCGGCTCGATATCGGAGAGCGTCATCGAGGGCGGGCACCCGCGTCTGATCGGCGAGGCCGACGCCGCGGAACTACCGCTGACGCCGGCGCGCAAAGACGGGCCGACGATGGCGATTCCGCTGGTGGAGTCCGGGCGCACAGAGGGGGCTTTGCTGGTCTCGCGGGCCCCGGGGCACGGGCATTTCGCCGCGGTCAATCTGGAGATGGCGGCCGACTTCGCCGGACGCGTCAGCGTGGCGCTGCGCTTGGCTCGTGCCCGCGATGATCGGCAACGGATGCTTCTGCTGGAAGACCGGGGCCGCATCGCGCGCGATCTGCACGACAATGTGATCCAACAACTTTTCGCGACAGGACTCGACCTGCAGAGCGTCGTCGGCGCCTTGCCGGCGGGAGCGCTCGCCGAGCGGGTTAGCCAGTCGGTCGACGCTCTGGATGCGGCGATCGCTCAGATACGCACGGCGATTTTCGCCCTCTCCAGCCAGCGCAACAGTGGGCGCCCCACCGTTCGGCACCGGATCATCGACGTCGTCAACGAACTGGTCCGCGCACTTTCACGCACACCTGAACTCGAGTTCAGCGGCCCGGTCGATCTCGTTGTCACCGGTGAATTGGCCGATGACGTTGTTGCAGTAGTTCGTGAGGCGCTGACGAACGTGGCCAAGCACGCTGCGGCGCAGCGCGTGTCGGTAGCTCTCACCGTGGCGGACGGGCACATCACCGTCGAGGTGGTCGATGACGGTGTCGGCATTGCCAGCACGGACAACCGAAGCGGACTCGCAAACCTGAACGAGCGCGCGCGGACGCACGGCGGTACCTTCTCGGTCGTTTCGGACAGCGGCCAGACCCGCCTGCGCTGGATTGTTCCGTTGAGCGAGCGATCTGGAAAGGACGCCGTATGACAACGACGATCAAGGTGTTCGTCGTCGACGACCATGAACTCGTGCGAAGGGGCATCGTGACCCTGCTTGAGGCCGAACCCGACGTGGACGTCGTGGGGGAGGCGGGAACCGCCGCGCAGGCGCGCGCCCGCATTGCAGCAACCCGGCCGGATGTCGCAGTACTGGACATGCGGTTGCCCGACGGAAACGGCATCGACGTCTGCCGTGACGTCCGTTCTGACCATCCCGACACACATTGCATCATCCTTACCGCATACGACGACGACGACGCAGTGAGTGCAGCGGTCATGGCCGGCGCATCCGACTACGTCCTGAAAGGCGTCCGTGGCTCTGTGCTGATCGACAAGGTGCGTACCGTCGCCGCAGGCAGATTCATCCTCGACGCCTCACTCAGCCGTCGAGTTGTAGAGCGGATGCGCGAAGAACACCAACACGATGCCCGTCTGGAAGCGCTCACCGCCAGGGAAAGCGAAGTTCTCGCCCTGATCGCCGAGGGTCTCACGAACCGCCAAATCGGGGAAACGCTAGCGCTGGCCGAGAAAACAGTGAAGAACTACGTCTCAAGCCTCTTGGCGAAACTTGGCCTGCAGCGCCGTACCCAAGCCGCGGTTCTTAGCGTGGAGACGCGGCCCCCCGGCGTTCGTTGACAGCGCGTCACCACCTGGAATATCCCAGGCTTCTGGCGCCTCCAGCTCCACGAGGTCTGCCAGCGTCCACCTGTCGTAAAGGCACGCCACTGCTGTCGCGGGCGAGATGAGCAAGAGGTCGAGCCCGTCTAAGTGAAGCAACGGCACAAGGCCGGAACGTCCCTCCGCGATGATGTCTAACGCCCGCCTCAAGAAAATCGCAGCCAAGTCCGCCCGGGCCAGGAAGACGGTTCCCGCGCAATGAATAACGAGCAACCGTTCTCCGGTGACAAGTGCCTGCACGGATGTCATCGTGCCCTCCTTGGAGGTGAGGGAATCGCGTGGAGATCACGCGGACCCAGTGCCAGTGTGCAGCGGGCCTCGGCGACTGGATAGGGTCCTAAGTCCCAGTGGTCGAGCCGGGCCTCCGAGTTCAGGATTGCCATGGCGAAGGCCGGCAGCGTTGGCACGGGCTGGAGATGCCAGTTGAGAAGGCGGGCCACGTCGGTGCCTGGCTCGGCATCCACATCATCCCCGATCCGGTAATCACCTGGGTGTGGTGGTCGAATATGAGGTATCTGGGATTTAAGAACCACTCACCAAGAAATCACAGCCCGACCTGGTGGTGGCGTTCTGGCGCGCGTCCGGTTGGTTGAGTGGGCCTGGCGCCCACCGCGGGCGACAATTGCGGGATCTGGCAGGTTACCGGCTTTTCAGCAGACACGGTCACCGGCTCACCGTAGTGAGCCAGCTGCAACGGCTTTCCGCCCCAAAGGGAATAGACAGCTTGGGTACGAGTGATCTCCACCCGCAACGTCCGCCCGGCCAACATCAGGCAGAAGCTGAGCCGCGCGAATCCGGAGGGCAGGCGGGGCTTGAAACGCAGTCCATTCGCCGTGTGGCGCATCCCGCCGAAGCCGGCCACGAGCGCGGTCCAGACTCCGGCGAGCGAGGCCAGATGCAGGCCGCTTCGGGTGTTGTGCTCGAAATCGCCGAGATCGATCAGGGCCGCTTCCGCTAGATAATCTTCAGCCAAGTCGAGCTGGCCGACCTCAGCCGCGATGACCGCTTGGACGCAAGCAGACAACGACGAATCCCGTACGGTGAGCGCCTCGTAGTAAGCAAAGTTGCGCACCTTTTCTTCATCGGAAAAGGCATCCGGGTAAAGCTGCATGGCCAGCACCAGGTCCGCCTGTTTGACCACCTGTTTGTGGTAGAGGTCAAAATAGGGGAAATGCAGCAGCAACGGATACTGCTCGGCTTTGGTGGCGGCGAAATCCCAGACCCTGTGGTCCGTGAAACCCTCAGACTGTGGGTGAACGCCCAGCGTCTCGTCGTAGGGAATGAACATGCCGGCCGCAGCATCCCGCCAGCTGGCCATCTCTTCCAGACTCACGCCGAGATCCGTGGCACGTTCGGGGTATCGGGCCGCGGCTTCCGCCGCGGCGGAGAGATTCTGTTGCGCCATCAGGTTGGTGTAGATGTTATTGTCCGCGAGGGCACTGTATTCATCCGGCCCGGTGACCCCGTCGATACGAAACCGCCCGAGAGTATCGTGGTGGCCGAGCGAGCGCCATAACCGGGCAGTGTGCACGAGCAGATCCAAACCGATCGTCTGCTCGAAGTCCGTGTCTTCGGTGGCGCGAACATAATGAATGACGGCGGCGGCTATGTCGGCGTTGACGTGGAAAGCGGCTGTCCCAGCGGGCCAGTAGCCGGAGCACTCCTCCCCACGGATGGTGCGCCACGGGAAAGCCGCGCCTTCCAAACCAAGTTGCGTGGCGCGCGCCAGCGCCAGTGGCAACGTGCTGTGCCGCCATTTCAGCGCCTGCGCTACCGCACCCGGTGCGGTATAAGTCAGCACCGGCAGCACGAACGTCTCGGTATCCCAGAATGCGTGGCCGTCGTATCCGGGTCCGGTGAGTCCCTTTGCGGGGATCGCCCGAGCTTCGGCGCGTGCACCAGCCTGGAGGACCTGGAAGAGGGAAAAGCGCACGGCCTGCTGAATGGCCGTGTCGCCTTCCAGCTCGACATCGGCATGCGCCCAAAACTCGTCCAGATACTTGCGCTGTCCGGCGAGTAGGTCATCCCAGCCAGTCTGCATGGCACCTGCCAACGCCGCGTCGGCTTGATCGCGCACCGCTGGAAGCGACCGTGACCCGGACCAACCGTAGGCAACCATCTTGACCAGCCGCAGCCGCTCCCCGGGTTCGAGGGTGGTTGACACCATCGTGCGGCCTAAATGCGGGAAGCTTTCCGACTGCACCTGGGTTCCGGCCGGCCCATCGACAACATGGTCCATTACCGCTGCGATAATCAGGCCGCTTTGTCGAGTGGAATGCACGAGCCCGGCACGCGTGCCACGTGCGGAGTCTGCTTCTTCAACCAGCGGCGCCTCAAGCACCGCCGCCACTCGTGGGTCCCGGTCCGGCGTCGGCAACTGCTCGTTGGCGACCAGTTCGGACTGCACCACGATCCGAACGGTCTGATCGACTGCCTCCACTTCGTAACAGATCGCGGCAACCGCCCGCTGCACGAGGGACACCATACGAGTGGAGATGACTTTCACTGCGCAGCCCGCTGGAGAAGCCCATTCGACGCGACGGTCCAGCACGCCCGCCCGAAAATCGAGGCAACGCTCATGCGAACGCAACTCGCCATAACGCAGGTCGAACGGCTCGTCGTTCACCAGCAACCGGATCACCTTACCGTTGGTCACATTGATGACAGTCTGGCCCGACTCCGGGAAGCCGTAGCCAGCCTCCGCGTATGGCAGCGGTCGCAGTTCAAAGACGCCGTTGAGGTAGGAGCCCGGCAACCCGTGCGGCTCTCCCTCGTCCAAGTTCCCCCGCCAGCCGATATGTCCATTGGAGAGCGCGAACACCGATTCCGTCTGTGCCAGCACGTCGAGATTCAACCCGGTCTCCCGCAAACACCACGGTTCGACCCCGAAAGTAGGATGCTCGATCATGATGCAAGCAACAGGTCCGCCAGGTCGGACACCACGACAGCCGCACCGTGCTCGCGCAACGCTGCCGCCTGCCCGGCCCGATCCACGCCAACGACCTGACCGAACCGGCCTGCCCGCCCGGCGGCCACTCCTGCAAGCGCATCCTCGAAAACGACGCATCGGCTCGGTTCAAGCCCCAAGGCGCGCGCCCCAGCGAGGAACATGTCCGGAGCCGGTTTGCCCCTCAAACCCTCACGGAGCGCTGTCACCCCATCCACGCGCTGGTCGAACATGTCCTCGATCCCGGCTGCCTCAAGGACTGCCTGGCAGTTTGCGCTCGAGGACACTACCGCGCATCCGAAACCGCGCGCTCGCACTTCGCGAAGATAGCGGATTGAACCGTCATACACCTCGACACCATTCTCACGGATCCGACGCAAGACGATCTCGTTTTTCCGGTTGCCCAGCCCGTGCACAGTCATCGCACCAACCGGGTCGTCAGGACCACCCTCTGGCAGTCTCACGCCTCGCGACTCCAAGAAGGAACGGGTACCGTCGGCCCGAGACTTGCCATCGACATAGGTGTCGTAATCACCAACCTCGTCGAACGGCACACAAGGCTCTCCTGCTTGCTGGGCCGACTCTTCTAAATAAGCGTCGAACATTTCCTTCCACGCCGCAGCGTGCACGGAAGCGGTCTTTGTGATTACCCCATCAAGATCGAAAAGACAACCCAGCAACCCGTCCGCAAGGCCGACTGCATGATTGTCTGCTTGTCGTACCATCATCTGACCTCGCCGTTGCCATTTCGCCCATGCCTTGAGTTCATTATGCTCGTTCCCCCGGCTCGCGGACTGGGTGCGGTGAACCCAGGCAACAGCGGTTCCGATAAACTTTCGGCCAAGCATCTTCTGTTGTCCGGCTACAAGGGAGTGGTAGTGAACTCATCGTTACAGGGTGTGCCGACCCGGGTCACGCCTAACCAAAACGATGATGTGCAAGGTCAAGGCAGGCTTATCGTTCAGGGCGCTGACCAACCAGGCATCGTGGCCGCGGTAACGACGATGCTGGCAGGATTCGGTGCCAACATCGTGTCGCTTGATCAGCACACGGATAACCCAAACGGCGGTCGGTTCTTCCAACGTACGGTTTTTTTACTCCCCGATCTTTCATCGATGATTCCGGAGCTCGAAGCGGCATTCGAGCAGAAGATCGCCGGCGAATTCGGTCTTTCTTGGAAGCTGACGCAGGCACAACACCTCAAGCGCGTAGCGATTATGGTGTCGAAGTCGGATCATTGCCTGCTGGATCTATTGTGGCGGCAACGACGCGGCGAACTTTCGATGAACATCAGCATGGTTATTTCAAACCATCTCGACCTGGCGGAGGACGTTCATCAGTTCGGGATCCCGTACTTCCATATTCCGGTCGACAAAAACCGCCGGGCGGAAGCGGAACGGCAACAACTCCAGTTGCTCAAGAGCAACGTGGATCTGGTCGTGCTCGCCCGGTACATGCAGATCGTCTCCGCCGACTTCCTGCGCGACCTTGCCGTTCCAGTGATCAATATCCACCACTCCTTCCTGCCGGCTTTCATCGGCGCAGGTCCGTACCAGAAGGCAAAGGATCGCGGCGTCAAGATCATCGGCGCGACCGCGCACTACGTGACAGAAAATCTCGACGAGGGTCCCATCATCGAACAAGATGTGGTTCGGGTGTCCCATGAGGACACGGTGCGCGACCTGGTTCGCCGCGGCGCCGACGTAGAGCGTCAGGTGCTTTCCAGGGCCGTTTCCTGGCATCTCGAAGACCGCATCCTCAGAGACGGCAACACCACCGTCGTTTTCTAATGGCACCCGCAAATGACGTGGCGGAACTTGCGATCACACGCCTGGAGGAATTCACCGGGACGGTACTGTCTGGACGCACCATCCTCGTTGTCGGTCTGGGCCCCGTGGGAAGCCGGGTGGCGCAATTGGCGAAGTCGCGTGGGATGCGGGTCCTCGCGGTCAACCGGATCGGACAGACCGACCTGCCCTACGTGGACGAAATCCGCACCTCCCGCTTTCTCGGTGACCTGCTGCCGGTGGCACACGCCGTGGTCCTCGCACTGCCGCTCACACAGGAGACGCGGGGAATGATCGATGCCAGCACGATTACCCGGATGCGCTTCGACTCCTTTATCCTCAATGTCGGCAGCGTCGGTGTGGTCGATTCAGCCGCGTTGCTTGACGCAGTGGCCGAGGGTCTAGTGGCCGGCGCGGCACTTGACGCTGGCTAGGCGAAGACTTCGTCCAAGGCAATCGCCGGGTTGGCGAGTTTGATGCGATCGACGCGGGCGCCGGAGCTCACCAAGGCGCGGATGGCGCCAGTGAGGTGCCAAATGTTCACGTTCATTCCGGCGAGCACCCGATCGGATTCCAGCCAGAACACGAGGTATTTCCCGGTGGCCACGTCCCCCCGGTAGACGACCTCGGCAGCAGTGTCCTTCGGCACGTACCCCAGGTACTCCATGCCCATCTCGTATTGATCAGAGAAGAAATAGGGAACGTTGTCGTAGGCGCCTGCCTGGCCCATCATTCCCGCCGCTGCCACCGGTGGTTGCTTGCGCGCAGCAGACCAGTGCCCCACGCGCAGGTGCAGCGCCAGGTGCGGGTAGTAATTGCGTGCCACATCGCCCGCGGCGAAGATATCAGGGTCTATCGTCGCCAGGTGCTCGTCGACCACGACGCCATCGCCGGTGGCGAGGCCGGCGTCTTCTGCCAGCGCGGTGTTCGGAGTAGCGCCGATCCCCACGACGACAACGTCGGCGTCGAGGAAAGTTCCGTCGGCCAAGCGCACCCCGGAGGCCCGCCCTGGCCCGCCGGTGATCTCGGCCACGGCGACTCCCAGCCGGAACTCGACGCCGTGGCGACGGTGCAGAGCGGCGTAGTGTTGCGCAACCTGGGGGCCGAGCACACTAACGAGAGGCAGCTCGCCGGTCCCGATCACCGTGACGTCACATCCGGCGGCACGAGCGGCGACCGCGCTCTCCATGCCGATCCAGCCCGCACCGACAATCACCACGCTGTCCGCCGTTGCAAACGCTGACTTCAGTGTCTCGCTGTCGTTGACATTCCGCAGGTACAACACGCCACCCAGGTCAGCGCCGGGCACGTCCAGCCGCCGCGGCGAAGCACCCATGGTCAGAAGCAACTTGTCGTAGCGGATCCGCTCGCCATCCTCCAGCGTCACCTCATGGGCCGCCCGTTTGATCGTCGTGGCACGGATGCCCACGCGCACCTCGACGTTGTGATCGGCATACCACTGCTGGGTGTGGACGTAGAGCTTCGCCTTCTCGGACTTGCCCTGCAAATAGTCCTTCGACAGCGGTGGCCTGTCGTAGGGGAACTCATTCTCGGCGCCGATAAGGACGATCCGGCCAGCGAATCCCCGAGCGCGGAGCGCTTCTGCGGCCGTGGCACCCGCGAGCCCCGCACCCACGATGACGAAGGTGCGGTCCATGGACCGATTGTAGCCGCCGCTACGTGACGAACTCGTGGCGTGTGTCTTACGACAGTTCCGGTGACAGCCGGGCTTCGGGAATTGTCGGTTCGAACAACTCGACGGGGTTGCCCGATGGGTCGTCGATAAGGATCTGGTGTCCGCCGATGCCGGTGACGATCTCGTTGCGGAAGCGCACGCCCACCGCGTGCAGCGCGTCGACGGTCGCCGCGAGGTCGTCGACCTCGAGCGAAATCCGGTTCCAGCCTCCCGGGGCCGGCACGGATCCGTCCGACATGGGTTGGCCGCCACCGCCTAGCTCGCTCGGTGCACTGAGCAGCAGCCGAAGGTCGCCGCGATCCAGTATGGCGAACGTCGGCACAAAATGCATAGCTTCCCGGAATCCCAGATAGCTGCAATAAAACTCAATAGCGGCGTCGACATCGTTCACGATGTAGCGCACGCTGACGGTCGCCATGGCGTGTCCTTCCAACAGCCAAGGCTACGCTCCGGCGATCTGTCGCGACAGGGAGTTGCCTCTTAGGCTGGGCTCATGCCATCCGATGAAGTTCCGGTTGCCGTCGCGCAATTCGCGCCGGGCACCGACAAGGCCGCCAATCTCGCCGCCATCCGGTCCCTTGCACAGCGTGCCGCGGGGCGCGGCGCACGGCTCGTGGTGTTCCCGGAATACTCCGCGTTCTTCACCCCAGAGCTTGGCGAGCGTGCCGTCGCGGCGGCCGAGCCGCTCGACGGGCCGTTCGTGACGGCCGTGGCGCAGATCGCCGACAGCGTCGGGGCCACCATTGTGGCCGGGATGCTTGAGACGACCACAACGCCTGACCGGTTCTCCAATACCCTCGTTGCCGTGTCTGCGGGGAGAGAATTGCTCGCCAAGTACCGCAAGATCCACCTCTACGACGCGTTCGGTCAGCGTGAGTCTGACTCCGTGCTCGCCGGCGCAGTCGACTCGCCCGAGACGTTTGCCGTCGGCGGTTTTACCGCCGGGCTGCAGACCTGTTACGACCTCCGCTTTCCGGAGTCCACCCGGCGGCTCGTGGATGCCGGCGTCGACCTTGTGCTCGTGCCGTCGGAGTGGGTGCGTGGTCCGCTCAAGGAAGCGCACTGGCGCACCCTGGTCACCGCAAGGGCACTAGAGAATACCGTGTATGTGGTCGCCGCAGACCAGGCGCCGCCGATTGGCGCAGGAAACAGCATGATCGTCGATCCGATGGGCGTCGAGGTGGCGACCGTGGGCGAGAACACCGACGTGGCACTCGCCTGGGCGTCACCGGCCCGAGTCGCCGAGGTGCGCACGATCAATCCGGCGCTGGCCCTGCGCAGGTTCGCGGTGGTCCCGCGGTAGCCCTACCGCTCAGGCGACCGGCATCAAACTGAGGTGCAGGCCGGTGAGGATTTCGAGTTCCTCGATAGTGGTGTCGCCGAAGATCTCCTGAACCGACACGCCGCCATCGGCGATGCGGAAGACGGCGTAGTCGGTGTAGACGGCGGTGACGCAGCCGATGCCGGTGAGTGGGTAACCGCACTCCGGGACGAGTTTGCAGACTCCGTCTCGAGTGAAGAGCTCCATGATGACGAAGACCTGTTTCGCACCGATCGCGAGGTCCATCGCTCCGCCGACGGCAGGGATCGCATCCGCCGCACCAGTGTGCCAGTTGGCCAGGTCGCCGGTGGTCGATACCTGGAATGCTCCGAGCACACAGATGTCCAGGTGGCCGCCGCGCATCATGGCGAATGAGTCGGCGTGATGGAAGTAGGCGGCGCCGGGCAATTCGGTGACTGGGATCTTGCCGGCGTTGATGAGGTCGGGGTCGACCTGATCGCCCACGGCGGCCGGCCCCATGCCGAGCATGCCGTTCTCGGTGTGAAGGATGATTTCCCGATCCTTGGGTAAGAAGTCCGAAATCATCGTCGGCAGCCCGATTCCGAGGTTGACGTAGGCGCCCTCCGGAATGTCCTGCGCGGCCCGTCGCGCCATGTCGGCACGGCTCAGTGGTCCTCTCATGCCAGTGGTCCTCTCATTGCCCTTGCGTCGATGGTGCTGCGCGGCCGGCGATCTTCACGACGCGCTGCACGTAGATTCCCGGGGTCACGACCGACTCCGGATCCAACTGCCCGGCCTCGACTATGTCGGACACTTGAGCAATCGCAACGGAGGCTGCTCCCACCATCAGCGGGCCGAAGTTTCTGGCCGTTTTGCGGTACACGAGATTGCCAAGACGATCGCCCCGGTGGGCTTTGACGAGCGCGTAGTCGGCAGACAGCGCCTGTTCCAGCACGTAGTCCCGGCCGTTGATGCGGCGGGTCTCCTTGCCCTCGGCCAGCATGGTGCCGAACCCCGTCGGGGTGAAAAAGCCCGCGATTCCCGCCCCACCGGCCCGGATGCGTTCCGCCAGCGTGCCCTGCGGGACGAGCTCGAGTTCCAGTTCGCCCGCCCGATACAACCCGTCGAACACTTGTGAGTCGGCCTGCCGTGGGAAGGAACAGATGATCTTCCGCACTTGCCCCGCCTGCAGCAACGCAGCGAGCCCCGTGGTCCCGTTGCCGGCGTTGTTGTTGACCACGGTGAGATCCTTTGCACCCTGCTCCAGGAGGGCGTCGATGAGTTCAATCGGTTGACCGGCGGACCCGAACCCGCCGATCATCACTGTGGAGCCGTCGCGGATGTCCGCCACGGCGGCAGCCGCACTGGCAACAATCTTTGAAATCATGTGGTCCTTTGCGTGTTTGACGATGTGGTGCGCGGCAACCCGTGCGTCAGAACGGGTATCGTTCGATGTCGCTCTGCATCGTCACCCACTGCGTCTCGGTAAACGCCTCGATGTTCGCGTCTGCGCCGCCGAATCTCGAACCTGTGCCGGATGCGCCCACGCCTCCGAACGGGATCACCGGTTCGTCGTCGACGGTCTGATCGTTGATGTGGATGATGCCGCTGTGCATCCGGTCCGACAGGGTGAGGCCGCGTAGCGCATCCTTCGTGAGGATCGCCAGCGAGAGGCCGTATTCGCTCTGGTTGACAATGTCGACTGCCTCGTCGAGTGTCTTGAACTTCATCACCGGGGCGACAGGGCCGAAGACCTCCTGCTCGAAGGCCGGCTGGTCGGGGGCGCTGTCGGCCAGCACCGTCGGCCGGTAGAACAAGCCCTCGTAAGTGCCGCCGGCGGTGAGCCGCGCGCCGGCGTCGACGCTGCCGGTGACGAGGGAGTGGATGCGGTCACGCTGGTGCGCGTCGATGATCGGCCCGAGCGGTGCATCCGATGTCGCCCCGTTGCCCACGGGAATCCCGTTGGCCGTCGCGCTCAGCCGCTCTACGTATTCGTCGTAGATGGACTCCTGCACCAGGTGACGTCCGGTGGTCATGCAGACCTGACCCTGGTGGAGGAAGGATCCCCAGGCGCCGGCGGAAACCGCAGCCGGGACATCCACATCGTCGAGCACCAGCATGGCGTTGTTCCCGCCGAGCTCCAGGTGCACCCGCTTGAGGTGTTTGGCGCAAAGTTCGCCCACCGCCCGCCCGGCGTTGGTCGAGCCGGTGAAGGAGATCACCCGGACGGCGGGTTCAATCACCATCGCGCTGCCCACATCGGCGCCACCCGGCAGCACGTGGAAGAGTCCGTCCGGGAGGCCGGCTTCTCGAAGGATGGCCGCCAGTACCAAGCCGCCAGACACGGCGGTGCGTGGATCGGGCTTGAGGATCACTGCGTTGCCGAGGGCCAGTGCGGGCGCCACGGAACGGCTCGAGAGGATCTGCGGGAAATTGAAGGGCGAAATGACGCCGACGACGCCGACCGGCACGCGGCGGGCCATGCTCAACCGCGGCTTACCGCTGCGCAGCAACTGACCGTAGGGTGCCATGGCGATCGCGGATGCCGCGTAGAAGACGCCGGACACCAAGTGCGCCTCGAAGCCGGCCTTGCCCTTGGCCGAACCGGCCTCGCGGATCAGCCAGTCGCTGAGCACACCCGCGTGCTCGTCGATGAGGGTGCCTGCGCGGCGCAGCACGCTGGCGCGCTCCTCGTAGGATGCCGCTGCCCAGGATTTCTGCGCCGTCACCGCTGCGTGTGCCGCCCGGCTGACATCCTCGGGCGAGGCGTTACCGTAATTACCGATGCCGGCCCCAGTTGCCGGCTCGAAGATGGGCTTGCTTCCGGCACCGCCGGTCACCCATCCCGAGCTGTAAAGCTTTCCGTCCCATTCGCTGGGGTCGAAGAACGTCATTATTCCTCCTGAAATCATCGCGGTTCGCCGACGAAAGCGTGCGCATCCACCCAGGAGGGGAACGAGATCGTTTTCGCGTCGATCACGAGTGGAGTCGTGCGCGGCCTGCCGAGGCTCTCGCGCACTGCGGCGAGGTCGTCTACGCCACGCACGGTGATCCCCTCGCAACCGAAGCCCCGGGCGATAGCGGCGATGTCGGTGTCGGGGAACTTCACGATGTCCAACGGATGGTCCCCGTGGGCGAAGTGGTGCACCTCGGCTCCGTAGGCGCTGTCGTTATACACGACCACGACGAGCGGCAGCTCCAGCCTAACGGCCGTATCGAGCTCCACGAGGCTCATCATGAAGCCGCCGTCGCCGACACCGATGACGGGCAGGCGGTGCGGCTGCGCGAGCGCCGCGCCGATTCCCGCGGCCAGCGACAGGCCGATGCACTGGAACCCGAGGGGGAGGCAGTAGCCCGAATCGTCCGGCACCTGGAGGTACATGGCGGAGTACTCGGTGAAGCTGCCCGCATCCGAAGAAACGATCCGCTCCGCGGGAAGGATGTCGTCGAGCGCAATCGCGAGCTCGCGCGGGTCGATCCGTGCGTCGTCGGTCGCCGGCGTGAACGGCTGGTCGCGCCAGCGCCGACCCGTAGCCAGGGTGTCGGCAGTGTGCGGCGTGCGATAACCGGATCGTGCAGGCTGGTTCGTGAGCACCTCGGCAACCGCGTGCGCGGTCAGCGCCGCGTCACCGGTCACCGTGGTGTCGACCCGGCGGTGCAAGGAGAAGGCGGCGCGGTCGGTGTCGACCTGCACCACCGTGGTGTCGCCGACCAGTTCGCCGTTTCTGGTTGTCCAGCGGTTCAAAGAAGCACCGAACGCGACGACCAGGTCGGCGTTCTGGATAAGCTGGGCCATCGGGGCGGTCGCGAAGCCGCCCATCACATCCACTGTCCACGGATCGCCGTTGAAGAGACCGCGGGCCATGGCTGTGGTGGCCAGCAGGGCGCCGGATGCGTCGGCCAGTCGGATCAGTTCGGCGCGCGCACCGAAGGCGCCGCGGCCGGCCAGGATCACCGGGCGCTGCGCCGCAACCAGTCGCGCGGCGAGGTCGGCAACGGCAGACGCCGACGGCGCCGGGGGAGTGGGCGGTGCCGGGAGGACGTCGGCTGAGCCATTCCAGTCGATCTGCGCCGCCTGAACATCCAGCGGCAGTCCGAGTACGACGGTGCGGCCGGTCCGGGCGATCTGAAACGCTCGCGCCGCATCCGCCAGCGCGGTCTGCGGCGATTCCAGCTGATGCGCGATCGCGCCGAGCGCTTCGACGGCTGCTGCTTGGTCGATCCAGAAGTTCGAGGTTCTCATTGTTCCGGGAACCGCTCCTGCGATCACCAACAGTGGGGTGTGCGCCTTGACCGCTTCGGCGATGCCGGTCATCGCGTTAGTGAGGCCCGGACCCTGGTGCACACTGGCCACCGTGGTGCGCCGGGCGAGCCGTGCGTAGCCGTCTGCCATTGTCGTGGCGCCATTCTCATGGCGTGCCGCGACATATGTCGCCCCGCCCTCGACGAGCGCTGTTGTCACTTCGAAGTTACCGCTGCCGGCCACCCCGAACACCCGGTCGACGCCCCATTGGGCCAGGGCGAGGCCGACTGCTTGGCTCACTCTCATCGGTGGGCGCCCTTGGTGGTGGGCACGGTGCCGGTCGGTTTTGAGGCTTTGGCGAGTTGGATTTGTTCCCAGACGTGGGTGCGCAGCTCGGTGAAGCGGGCGGAGGAGCGGGTGGCGATCTGGTCGCGATCGTCTGGCAGGTCGATGGTGAGGTCTTCTTGCACGACGGTGGGGGAGTTGGAGAGCACCAGCACGCGTTGGGCGAGATAGACGGATTCGTCGATGTCGTGGGTGATGAACAGGATGGTCACGCCGAGTTTCGTCCAGATGTCCCGGATCAGGTCTTCGAGATCGGCGCGGGTTTGCGCGTCGACTGCGGCGAAGGGCTCATCCATCAGGAGCACCTGGGGGCGATAGGCGACAGCCCGGGCGATAGCGACGCGCTGTTGCATGCCGCCGGAGAGTTGCCAGGGGTAGCTGTCGGGCACGTGGGAAAGTTCCACGGCAGCCAAGGCGTCGTCAACGAGTTTGGTTCGTTCGGCCTTGGGAACCCGGGCGTTCTTCAGTGGCAGTTCCACGTTGTCGCGCACGCTCATCCACGGGAAGAGGCTGCGTCCGTATTCCTGGAACACGATGGCCATGTCCTTGGGCGGTTCGGTGACCGCTTCGCCCTTGAGCTCGATGGTCCCGCTGGTGGGGCTGAGCAGGCCCGCGATGCACTTGAGCAGGGTCGTCTTGCCGGCCCCGGACGGGCCGACCACGCACACCAGTTGGCCTGGGGCGATGTCGAAGGTGAGGTTGCGGACGGCCTCGATCTCGCCGCCCTCGACCTGGTAGACCTTCTTCAGGGCTCGCACCGACAGTATCGGCACGCCGGCATCTGCCGGTGATGGAGTGGTCAGGGGCTGGTTAACTGTCACGTTGTACCTCTTTCAGTCCGCGGTACCAGCGCAGTACCTTGCTCTCTGCTGCTTTAGAAATCAGGGAGAGGGCGATCCCGATCAAACCGAGAACGACGATGCCGCTCCACATCTCAGGAATGGCGAATCCGCGCTGGAACAACACGATGGTGAATCCGAGCCCCGATGAAGCGCCGAACATCTCGGAGATAACCATGAGAATCAGCCCGATCGACAGGCTCTGGCGGATGCCGGTCATGATCTGCGGCATTGCCGCCGGGAACACCAGATATCGCAGTCTCGCAAACCCGTCAATGCGATAGGTGCGGCTCGTGTTCACCAGAACCTCATCCACCGCGCGCACACCCTCGACGGTGTTCAAAAGGACCGGCCAGATCGCCCCCGAGACGATGACCGCAATTCGCATTTGATCAGTGGGGCCCATCAGCAACATGAACAACGGAACAAGCACCGGCGGTGGGATCGCCCGGAAGAACTCCAGCACCGGCTCCGTGAGGCTGCGAAGCCAGCGGAATGAGCCGATGAGCACCCCGAACACCATCCCGAGGATGATCGTGGCGACCAGGCCGATGAACAACCGGATGACGCTGGGCAGGAAGTCCGTGCGGAAACGCTCGCCGCCCCAAACCTTCACGAACGTCTCGCCGAGCTTTTGCGGGGTAGGGACGTAGAAGTTGACGGGACCGAGCGTGAGCGCCCACCACATCACGACCAGAAGAACCGGCAGGCCCAGGAAGTACGCCACGCGTTTGACAGCAGTCATGCCACCACCTCGCTTCGCACCGAGCTGTGCCAGGCCAGCAGTCTCTTCTCCAACAGGCGCATCCCGAAGTTGATGAGGATTCCGATCATTCCGGTCGCCACGATGAGTGCGTACATTTCAGGCACCGCTCCGCCGGACTGGGTCAGCGCGATTTGATAGCCCAGGCCAGGGCTTCCAATGACGAGCTCCGCCGTGATCGCCAGGATCAGGGCGACGGCCGAGGCCAGTCGGATGCCGGTCATCAGGTAGGGCAACACTGTCGGCCACACCACGTATCGCGCGCGGGCAACGGCCCCCAGTCCGTAACTGCGGGCCGTGTTGTCGGCGACCGGGTCGACATCCGCGACCCCGTACAGCACCTGAAGCAACACCTGCCAAAACGACGCGTAGATCACCAGGAAAAGAGAGGACTCGATCTTCACCCCGAACAACAACACCGCCAACGGGATCAACGCGACCGAGGGGATCGGCCGCAGGAACTCTACCGTCGTATACGTGGCCTTGCTCAAAAACGAACTGGACCCAATGACCAGGCCCAAAACCACGGCCGCGACGATCGACACCCCGAGGCCGATCGTCCACGCCAGCATCGTCTCTCCGACATCACCCCAAAACGCGGCCTGACCGAAATAGTCGATCAGTGTCACCAGCACCTTGGACGCCGGCGGCAAAAACCGTTCCTGCACCAACCCCACACGGGGAATCGCTTCCCACACCAACAAGAACAGCAGGATGCCCGTCGCACCGAGCGCCGGACCGGCTACTCGCTTTCTGGACATCCTGCTGTTCGTGCTCGACACTGAGGCTCGACTTTCTCGTTATCCTGCGGGGTTACGGCAGCAGAGCGTTGAGGTCCGGCGCCTTGGATAGCGTGCCGTACTTGGCGGCCGCCGCACCGAGTTTCTTCAGCGCGTCACGGTTGAAATCGGCGTGGAACTTCGGAAGCACCATCTTGTCCAGTTGGTCAGCCGTCATCTTCGTGTAGGTGGTGACGATCTGCTTGACCTCGTCCGGGTGGCTGTCCGCATACTCGAGTGACTTGTTCATTGCTGTCGTGAACGACTTGGTGAGTTCGGGCTTCTCCTTGACGGTTTTCGCCAGGGTGAAGTAGCCGGCGATATCAAGTGCGGGGTCGAAGGCGGAGAAGTTGTAGGTGATCACGCGTGCTCCGTTGGCCACCGCGGAATCGAGGAACGGTGCCAGGATCCACGCGGCGTCGACTTGCTTGTTGGTGATCGCGGCTTCGGCATCTGGGAACGCCACCTCGACGAACTTGATCTTCGAGGAGTCTCCGCCGTCGTCATCGACGACGGTGCGGATGGTGGTGTCGCCGATGTTCTGCAGGTTGTTCACCGAAATCGTCTTGCCCGAGAGGTCGGCCGGGGTCTTGATCGGCGAGTCAGCCGGGACGACAACGGCGCTGAAGTCGGGCTCACCCGCCGTGGAATTGCCGTTGGTCACGTACTTCAGGCCGAGTCCCTTGTCGTTGGCCACCATGGTGGACACGAAGTTGCCGAACGCGAAGTCGTAACTGCCGGCGACGACTCCTGGCACCGAGGCGGCGCCTCCGGTGGTCGGCTGCACAGTGACGTCGAGGCCTTCGTCTTTGAAGAAGCCCTTCTTGACGCCGAGCCAGATCGGCGCGGTGTCGACAATCGGAATGACGCCCACCGTTATTTTCGTGATCGTCTTGGTTCCGGAGCCGGAATCTCCGGTGTTGGTGGCGGGCGCCGAAGTACCGCAGGCGCTGAGCGCCAGAACGGACAGTGCGGCGACGCCGAGCAGTATGGACTTCCTCATCGTGTCACTCCTTTGTGGTGGGTGTGGTGCTGGTGTGTGCTTGTGGTGCGTCTTACGCTGTTGTACCTGTTCGGCATACGAACAGGTGTTCTCTATACAATATGAACGACTCGGGTCCGCGTCAAGTTATGGATCGAATTGTGACCGAATAGAGCCAATCCGTGTAGCGGTAGTCCTTCGGGTCTCGTCCGGAAAACAGCAGGTTTCGCAGCGTGCGGGCAATGCCGTCGACGTGCCAGGACTGCCCCCACAGCCGAGCCGTGCGTTGTACGCGCGCGGTGTGCGGCGCCCGGATGTTGTTGAACTGGCGAATCGCCTCGTCCCAGCCAGCGGCACCCGGCGACTGGGTGAACACGGCGTCGGCGACGGCTGACTGCAGCACGCGCGCGTCCTCAATCGACTGGCACGCGCCCTGCGCCAAATACTGCAGCATCGGATGTGCGGCGTCACCGGTGAGGAGCAGTCTGCCGTCAACCCACTGGCTGATCGGTTCCCGATCGTACATGAGCCAATGACGATCGCGCGGAACATGCCGCAGGGCGTGCTTAATCGGTTCTGTGCAGCCGGAAAACGCGGCATCCACCTCGTCGGGCAGCCCACATTCGGCTTCACCGCGGAGGAACGCCGGTGATTGGAATACCGCCACCTGATTGAGCAGCTGGCCGTGCTGCTCGGTGTCTTTGCGGATCGGGTACTGCACGAAGTGGCAGCCCGGTCCGACGTAGGCCACCACGTTGTCGAGGTCCGCGTCGATATCGACCTCGCTCATGCGGCACGTGCCGCGGTAGGCGACAAACCCGGATGCGACGGGTTCGTCATCCGACAGCGCGCCGCGCAGGGTGGATCCGAGTCCGTCCGCGCCGACGACGAGGCGAGCCTCAAACTTCGCTCCGCTCGCCGCCGTGGCGACCGCACGGTCACCTATCGTCTCAACGCGCTCGATCTTCTGGCCGGTGACAAGTTTGACCCCGGCGCGCTCGGCCGCTCTCAACAGGATGCCGAGGAGGTCGCTGCGGTGGGCCACGAGGTATGGCCCGCCGTACCTGCTCTCGAATTCCGTCCCCACGTCCTGCCTGGTCAGCTCGTGGCCGTCAATCGCATCCTTGATCACCAGCGCGTGCGGCCTAACGCCGAGCGAGATCATCTCGTCCAGGAGGCCCCATTCGGCGAGCACCCTCGTGCCGTTCGGTGCGAGCTCCAACCCGGCGCCCACCTCGTGGAAGTCCGGTTCTTGCTCGACTACGGTGACCGTCGCTCCGGCTTTGCTGAGTCCGACCGCCGTGGCGAGTCCGGCGATGCCGCCGCCGACGACGAGCACGTCCGTTGCTGAAGATGGTGCAGCAGCAAATGTCATTGTGGGTCCTCTCCGTGCCGAGTGCTATGCGTCAGGGTGTGTGGCGCGCGCTCGTAGTCAGAACCTTGGAACATCTGCGGAGTCTTCGCAACAAGATTCTGGAAAGCGGAACTAAAGTACGCTGAATGCGCCGTTACGCAATGGACTCCCAGGGCACACTGCCGCAAGCTCTGGTATAGAGTTCCTGCATGCAGAATGTACCGCAAAAGCGAAAACCGACCTACTCGCTTGAATCGGTGGACAATGCGCTCCATCTCGTTCAGGTGCTGCGCGACGAAGGCAGGCTGCGCTTGAAGGATGCTGCCCAGCAGCTGGGCATCGCACCGTCGACGGCGCATCGGCTCATGGCGATGCTGGTTTACCGCGGTTTTGCTGTGCAGGACGAATCGCGCACCTATCTGCCGGGACCCTCCATCGGCGTGCCGCCCGTGTCGATGGGGTGGACCAGGGAGTTTAGACGCCTCGCCGAGCCTCATTTGGAACTGTTGTTGAGCCGATTGGGCGAGACCGTCAATCTGATGATCCGGGTTGGGACGTCCGTACGGTTCTTGCAGACGATCGAGTCGTCGCAGTTCCTGCGGGTGGGTGATCGTCAGGGTTCGGTGCTGCCCGCCAGACACGCCTCGGGCGGCAAGGCCATGCTTGCGGAATTGGATTCCGCGCATCTGGCCAAGCTGTACCAATCCCAGGGTTCGGCGTTCGCCTCCGACCTGATGTCAGCGCACGACTTCGACGGGCTGGTCGAGGAATTGCGTCGGGTCCGCGGCCTCGGTTATGCGATCAATTCGGAAGAGACCGAGGACGGGCTCGTGGCCATCGGCTGCGTGCTGACCAATCGCGCAGGGGTCGCGGTCGGAGCCTTCTCAGTGGCCGCGCCCGCGGTGCGCTCGCGGGCACTCCTGCGCGATGACTCCATCAGGATGATCTTGGCCACGCGCGCCAGCATCGAGCACGAGATTGCTGATCTCAGCGTCGACGGTCCGGAGCGCGTCGCGTAGTGACCTGAGACATCCAGGCGTGCGGGAGGCGAGATCGGCAGCTCTCTGCTATCCATCCTTAAGCCGTACTTTCGCTTGTTTCGCTGAAACGGATGATGAGATCGGCGCGGTCGCTCGCGGTCGCCACCCGACGGGCATTGTCTTCGTCGGAGCCGTGGGCCATCGCGGTCGCTGCTGAAGCAGATTTGCCGAATTCTCGGTGTCGAGCTTCGAGTCGCGAGATGCGGACTGCGTCATCAAGTTCTAAGAACCACGTTTCGTCGAGGAGGTTCCGGATGTCGCGCCACCCCGGTTCATGAGACAGCAGGTAATTTCCCTCCGTGATCACAATTGATGTTGTTGGGGGGATCGGGATCAGGCCGGCAACCGGTTCTCCGATACTGCGGTCGAACCCTGGCGCGTAGACAACGCTCTCTGTGCGGCGACGCAGCCGCTGAAGGAGGGTGAGGTACCCGTCGACGTCGAAGGTGTCAATGGCGCCACGACGGGTCAATTGCTCTGGCGATGACAGCGCCGTGCTCGCAATGTGGAAGCCGTCCATGGGCACGACCACGGAAGTTACGCCGAGGTGCGCAACGAGCTGTGCGCTCAACGTCGACTTACCGGATCCCGGAGCACCGCAGATGCCGAGCAGGTAGCGTCGCTCATCCTGCACGTGCGCGCTGAGTCTCGCAACAAGCGTCGAGACATTCGCGTCGACCTGGACGGTCGTCTGG